>JAJQJO010000304.1 GCA_021323495.1 Cellvibrio sp.
CCTTAATTCCCTTGGCGACCAATGCCCGCTGTGGGAAAATGCGCGACCTCGGATTTAGACCCTTTCATCATTTACTACACAGGTAACTAGCGCCATGTCCGCACTTGTATTGGATGGCAAAGCCCTTGCCGAAAAAACTGAACAGGAACTCTCTGCTCGCATTGCTGCGTTAAAAGCCCGCAGTAATGGCCAAACCCCGATCCTGGCTACCATTCTGGTGGGCGATGACCCCGCATCGGCGACTTACGTGAAAATGAAAGGCAATGCCTGTACCCGCATCGGTATGGAATCGTTAAAAGTAGAGATGCCTTCCTCGACGACCACCGATGAGTTGCTCGCGAAAATTACTGAACTGAATAACAACCCCAATGTGCACGGCATTTTGTTGCAGCATCCGGTTCCGCATCAGATTGATGAGCGCCTGTGCTTTGATGCTATCAGCGCGGAAAAAGATGTTGATGGTGTGACCTGCCTCGGGTTCGGCCGCATGAGTATGGGTGAAGAAGCTTATGGCTGCGCGACCCCCAAAGGTATCATGCGTCTGCTGGAAGCTTATGGAATTGAGCTGGCCGGTAAACATGCAGTAGTGGTTGGCCGCAGCCCTATCCTCGGCAAACCAATGGCGCTGATGCTGCTCAATGCCAATGCTACTGTCACCATTTGCCATTCACGCACCCAAAACCTACCTGCATTAATTAAACAAGCCGATATTCTGGTGGGCGCAGTTGGTAAGCCGGAATTTATTAAAGCAGAGTGGATTAAAGACGGTGCCGTAGTGGTTGATGCTGGTTATCATCCCGGTGGTGTAGGCGATATTGAGTTGAAACCTCTGGTTAATCGTGTCGCTGCTTATACACCCGTCCCTGGTGGGGTCGGCCCGATGACAATTAATACCTTGATTTACCAAACCGTAGATTCGGGTGAAAAGAAGATCGGTTAAGTATTTGATGTTTTTGTATTGCAATAATTATTACCGGTGTTCGTATCGCAATTTAACTTTTAAGGAGTAAAAATCAAATGCGTAAATTTCTGTTAGTTAGCGGTTTGCTAGCGGCAAGTGTTTCTGCCAATGCAAATGATGCAATTAAATATACCTGTACGATGGATAATGCCGAGCGTGTTATCGAGGTAGTTTATGCATCTGCCGACAAGGCCGCGCCCTGTACCGTGAGTTACACCAAAGATGGTGTAACGCAAACACTGTGGAGCTATGAAAGCAGTGAAGGCCAATGCGAAGCTAAAGCGGCAGAATTTGCCGAAAAACAAAGCAGTTGGGGATGGACTTGTAATAGCGATGCCAGCCGCACCGCCACTACAGAAAGTGCCCAATAATTTGGCCGCTAATAAATTCCAATGAAAGGATTCCAATAAAAGCAGGCTCCAGCCTGCTTTTGTTTTTATAGCCTGACATCTTCAATAAACCAATTTTAGTAAACCAACGCATTTTTATAAGCCAACTCAATGACAGAAATACTGCCGATTATTTACCGCGATGAATATCTGGTTGTTATCAATAAACCCGGCGGCCTATTGGTTCACCGCAGTGAAATTGATCGCCATGAGACGCGGTTTGCAGTGCAGTTATTGCGCGACCAAATTGGCCAGATGGTTTATCCGATCCATCGCCTGGATAAACCCACTTCCGGGGTATTGGTGTTTGCGCTTTCAGCAGAAGTCGCCCGGCAATTAAGTGATATTTTTACCCGCCAGGCGTTGACCAAAACCTATGTAGCAGTTGTACGCGGTTTTGCTCCTGAACAAGGCCTTATTGATCATCCGCTTCTTGAAGAGCTGGATAAATATACGGATAAAAAAGCGCGCGCAAATAAACCGGCGCAACCGGCAATTACCACCTTTAAAACACTGGCACAGGTTGAATTCCCGTTTAGTATTGATAAATATCCCTGTACCCGCTACTCGCTCGTGCAATGCATTCCACAAACCGGGCGCAAACACCAGATTCGCCGCCATATGAAACATATCAGCCATCCGATTATTGGCGATGCCAAGCACGGCAAAGGTAACCACAATCGTTTTTTCCAGGAAAAATTTTCCTGTGCTGGCTTAATGCTGGCATCGACAGAAATGTACTTTACCCATCCGGTAACCAATCAAGCGCTGACACTGATTGCTCCACTATCTTCAAAGTTCACCCATATCATTCGCCAGTTTGGCTGGGAGACCGCCCTGCCCTCCAATTGGATTACCGTTCAGGATAACTAATGCGCCTCGATAAATTCCTCAGCCAGTACAGCGATTACTCGCGCTCACTTATCCAGCAAGCCATCAAGGCAGGCAGGGTGATGGTGAATAATGAAATAGCAAAAAAAGGCGATCAAAAAATTCATGGCGATGAGAATATTACGCTCGATGGAAAACCGGTTGAGGCATTCCAAACCCGTTATTTAATGCTGCATAAACCACTGGGTTATGTGTGTGCCAACAGCGATAGCGACTATCCGGTGGTGGTCGATTTAATCCGCTTGCCGCGCTGGCAGGAATTACAAATTGTGGGGCGTTTGGATATAGATACCACCGGCCTGGTATTGCTCACCGATGATGGCCAATGGAATCATCGCATCACCTCACCACGTCATGAGTGCGATAAAGTGTATCGCGTGACGACTGCTAATCCGATCAGCACTGAAACTGCTGCGCTATTTGCGGCAGGCGTACAATTACACGGCGAAAAAGCACTGACTCGCCCGGCGCAGCTGGAATTAATATCCAGCCATGAAGCACGCTTGAAAATTCATGAGGGAAAATACCATCAAGTCAAACGCATGTTTGCAGCGGCAGGGAATCTGGTGGTGGCATTGCATCGCGAAAGTATTGGCAGTATTCAATTGGACCCTGCGCTGGCGCCCGGCGAATATCGCGCGTTAACAGCTGACGAAATAAAGAGCGTAGCACAATGAACGATTTACCCCTCGACTGGATTACCCGCGAACTAACTGCTCTCCGTGCGAATCAAAATGCAAAGTATCTGTGGTGCACGGATGAAAATGCATTAAATACATTGCCCTCCGCTTTGCATCAGGAACAATTATTGGTGTTAACCAATCGCTGGGATGTTGCCGAACAGGCAAAAGCGCGCGGATTCACCACCGAGTTTAATGATTTTGATTGTAGTGGAATTGCGGATAACAGCCTCGATAATATTTTTTACCGTGTGTCCAAAGAAAAACCTGTTGTCCATCATCTGCTCAACCAGGCTTGGCGCTGCCTGAAACCCGGCGGACAATTATTGCTTGCCGGATATAAAAACGAAGGGATCAAAACCTATATCGAAAAAATTGCCAGGCTGTTGGGCAGTGCAAAAAATATTGAAAAAAATGGCCCCGTTTATTCAGCCGTGCTAAGCAAATATGCGCAATATGATACAGGCCAATTACTGGACGATAGCAACTACCGCAACCAGCGTCCGATCGCACTCGATTCAGGGCTCAAGCTGCTGAGCAAACCCGGGTTATTTGGCTGGAATAAAGTGGATGCAGGCAGCGCCTTGTTGATCGAGCAGCTCCAACAACTAGCCCCCCTGCCACATCCGCTCAACTCCTGTGTGGACCTGGGCTGCGGTTACGGTTATCTGAGCATCGCGGCAGCAAACCTGGACATAGGTAAAAACATCAATCACTGGACGCTCACCGACAACAATGCCGCCGCGCTCCAATTGGCCCGACAAAACCTGCAGGAGCATCAACTCAAGGGCGAGGTAATTGCCGCCGATGCGGGCCGGGGTATCACCTGCAAAGTGGATTTAGTGCTGTGCAACCCTCCCTTCCATCAAGGGTTCGGTATTGATGGCGACCTGACCGACAAATTCCTCGCCAGTGCCAAACGCTTGCTCAAACCCCAAGGGCTGGCCCTGTTTGTGGTAAACCAGTTTATCCCGTTGGAGCGCAAAGCGGCGCCGTTATTCAGCCAGGTTAAGTTGGTGATTGATAATGGCAGCTTCAAGGTCATCCAACTTGGACTCTAAGCCATAAGCTGGCGAAAACATCACCACCCCCCAGACACCCGGGGAACTTTTTGGATAGCGAAAATACAGCTTGCGGGATTAATAAACAGCCTTGAATTTATTGATGTTTTTTTGCTGGAAAAGTTAACCAAAAGGACTAAAAAACGGTTGACCAACCAAAACCGCCTCTATATCATGCGCACCACTTCCACAGAGGAAGTCACCGTTCCGCCTTAGCTCAGTCGGTAGAGCAAATGACTGTTAATCATTGGGTCGCTGGTTCGAGTCCAGCAGGCGGAGCCAGATTTAAAGAAAAAGGTCGCATTTATGCGGCCTTTTTTATGCCTGTGTTTTTTATATTCTTGTGCCCATAAAAGGCATTTTATTATCCACTACCCACCTTGAGCGGAGCATCCCATGTTTAAAGTTAACGAATACTTTGGTGGCGCAGTTAAATCTATCGCATTCCAAACTGAAACCCTGCCAGCGACCATTGGTGTAATGGCCAAAGGTGAGTACGAGTTCGGCACCAGCCAAAAAGAATACATGACCGTAGTGAGTGGTAGCTTGACTGTGGTACTGCCAGGTAGCGCAACTGCGGAAACCTTTGCCGCTGGCCAAACTTTTATTGTTGAAGCCAACCAACGCTTTAAAGTATCTGCCGATGTAGAGACCTCTTATTTGTGCAAATACGAATAAGGTTTTACCGGGCGAGTTATTCCTGCTGGAAAAAATCGCTATTCAGATTAAAAGGCGCTTCAGCGCCTTTTTTTATGTGTGGATGATTGAAAGCGTACCATTAATAATATCGTCAAAAAAACGCACTGATTGATATGAATACAGTAAATAGTTGACCGTTATTTTTTGCATCTATATGATGCGCGCCTCTTCCGGTATATGAAGAGCACAATTCCGCCTTAGCTCAGTCGGTAGAGCAAATGACTGTTAATCATTGGGTCGCTGGTTCGAGTCCAGCAGGCGGAGCCAGATTTAAA
>JAJQJO010000018.1 GCA_021323495.1 Cellvibrio sp.
CCAGGCAAATGACCTTCACCAGTGGCGGGATCGTAGACCACCCACTCCTCCATCTGATTAACATAGGCGCCCACTTGCATATCTATCACATGGCCGTCGCGGTCGATACGCAGGATGATGTCGGGAATGCCCGCCAGCAGAGCGCGAGTTTTACCCTCGCTCACATTCGCATCGTGAAATGCCTGGTTAGCGCGCAAGATAAATTGGATGCGAAACGGCAAGGTACCCCAGCTCACCGGTTTGGTGATGAAGTCGGTCGCGCCTGATTCATAGGCTTGATGGATGGAATGGATATCATCCAGGCCGGTCACCATGGCGATCGGTAAATCGCGGCCGCGCGGCTGGGCGAGAAACTCGCGGCACAGGTTATAGCCATCACCGTCGGGCAAGAGCACATCAAGCAATACTATATCGGGCCTGCACTCGGCAAAACGGGCACGGGCGCTGACACAATCGGCTGCCTCCGTCACCCGGTACCCAGCGCGCTCAAGGGTGACGCCGGTAGCCAGCCGCGCGGCTTCGTCGTCTTCGACGATCAATACCAGCGCACTTTGGTTACCTTCCGGTGCGCCGGTCCCGCTTGGTGGTGTAGCGGTGCTTGTCGGTTTTAATGCTTTCACTCGCCTTGCTCCCCTTGCTCCAATTCAACTAGCCCCTGTAGTGATAAGCCGTAAAGCGTTTTGATGCTCTGCAGTTGCTGCCCGGCATATTCCAGTTTGCCCTGGCGCGCCTTGGCTTCGCAGTCGCGGCAGGCCGCCGCCAATTCCACTAGCCCGAGGTTGGCGGCGCTGTTTTTAAAATTGTGTGCTGTTTTATAAAGCAGGTCTGAGTCCTGTTGCGCCACCGCTGTTTCCATCTGGACGATAAGTGCCGGACTGCTGGCCCGGAACAATTCAATAATGCGTGGCAATAAACCCTCGCGCAGTTCGCGCAATTGATTGATCACCTGCTCGTCGATCTCTACTGGTGATACGGAAGTGACCTGATCCGATTTCCTCACTTCCGCGATTGACGCAACCGCCTTCACTGGTGCCGCAGGCTCGGGAATCTGTTCCTGTGCCGGGCGTTGGGGTAGCCAGCGCGCCAGGACTTCGTGCAATTGTGTTTGCGAAAATGGCTTGCTGAGATAGTCGCTCATACCGAGCGCGAGGCAATGCTCGCGATCGCCGCTAATGGCATTGGCAGTCAGGGCAATAATCGGCATTTCCGGTAAACCCAATTCGGCTTCGCGCTCGCGGATACTGGCGGTAGCCTCAAAGCCATCCATGATGGGCATTTGGCAATCCATCAATACAAGATCAAAACTTTCGAGTTGCAATAAACCAATGGCTTCCCGGCCGTTGCTGGCGACGCTCATATCCAACCCCAGCTTCTGTAACATGACACTTGCCACTTCCTGGTTGACAGGGTTGTCCTCCGCGAGCAATACGCGCCCCATCAACAGGGAATCGGTGGTTTCGCCAATGAGCGGATCTTCGCTGTGGAATTTGTGGGTGCTGTGGAATTTGTGGGTTAAGTCACCCGCGATAACTTGCGCGATCAGGTTGTGCAACTCTGACTGGCGTACCGGCTTAAGCAGCAATGGCGCACGCCTGGCCACTTCAGGGCGAGCTGCTAAACCCGCTGAACTCAACACAATAATCGCCAGGCTGTTGAGGCTGGCATCGGCGGCTATGGCATCGAGCAACTGGCCAGCATCCATTTCCGGCATGCACCAATCGGTCAACATCAGCTCAAAAGGCATCCCTTGCTGCACTTGTTGCTGCAAAAGTGCCAATGCCTCGGGGGCGGAACTGGCCATTACCGGCGCCATGCCCCAGGATCTCAACCAATAATCAAGGATTTCACGGTTGGTTGGGTTGTCATCCACCACCAGCGTACGGAGTTGGCCAAAACCACTGACCAATTGATAATCGCGCGGATCATTGACCTTTTGCAGATCGAGCCGGAAATGAAAATAGCTGCCTTTCCCCACACCACTTTGCAAACCTATTTCACCGCCCATCATTTGGGTCAGACGCTGGGAGATAGTCAGCCCCAATCCAGTGCCCCCGTATTTGCGTGCCATGGAGGAATCAGCCTGGGTAAAGGATTGGAACAGGCGCGCCTGCTGCCCGGGACTGATACCGATCCCGGTATCGCGCACGCCTACTTCCAATTGCACCATGTCATCGCGCTCGGCAATCAGCTCAATGCCAATCTGTACTTCCCCGGCTTCGGTAAATTTGATTGCATTGCTGAGCAGGTTCGTAATGATCTGCCCCAGCCGCGCTGAATCGCCCACCACCGATAGCGGTGGCAGCGGGGTTTTGCATAACAATTCCAGATTTTTGCTTTGGGCGATCGGTGCATACCGCTCGGCAATATCTTCCACCAATAAATTGAGTTGGAAGGGCCGGTATTCCAGGTCCAGTTTGCCCGCCTCGATTTTGGAAAAATCGAGGATGTCATTGATGATCAGCAGCAGATCTTCACTCGAGCGGCGCGCAACCCGGGCGAAACGCTTTTGTTTAGCGTCCAGTTCGGTATCCATCAATAAGCCCGTCATGCCCATAATGCCATTCAACGGGGTACGGATTTCATGGCTCATCACGGCCAGGAATTCACTCTTGGCTTTGTTTGCAGCTTCGGCTTGTTCGCGTGCGGTTTGCAGTTCAATAGTGCGCGCCAGGACCCGCTGTTCCAATAACTCCTGGTTGAGGCGCAATTCCGTATCCTGCGCTTCAATGCGGTCGAGCATTGCATTAAAGCGACGGGTCAACTGCCCCACTTCATCCTGCGTAACCGGTTCGGGCGCACGCTCCTGATACTGTCCTTCACGGCCTATTTTCTGCGCTAATTCACTGAGGTTGCCCAACGGCCGCAACACCGATGAAATCAATGTCCAGGCAAGCAGGCCGCACACCAGCAGCGCGACCACTGCGATTGCCAGCACCCAAATAATCTGGCCGTAAAATTGCGAGCGCAACGGCTCCAGGGTGACGTCCAATTCCAATTGCCCGAGGTGCTCGCCCTCCCAAAAGACCCTGGCGGTGATTTGTTCATCGCGGGTCAGCGGCTGGTCTTGCGGAACCCGGTATTCAGCCAATAATTGTTGGTCGTTAAGACGCAGGCGCGCGGCCAGAACTTTGGACTCTACCCGCAGCGCAGCGAGGGTCTGCTGCGCTGCCTCTTTGTCGATAAACATACTTGGCGCCGCCAGGTTGAGCGCGGTGGCTTCGGCCAGGATCTGCAATTGGTTGTTCACCTGGGTGCGAATGTAGTTGTACTGTTGCCACGTGCTTGCCAGCGCCGCCCCCAGTACCGCCAGGCTGGTCAGTAACATAGCCATTAAACTGATTTTGTGCACAAGTGAGGGGCTACGCATATCAGTTGCCCCCAACCTGACGGTTTTTTGCCAACTTGAGCAGTTGGCTACTGACTTTGACACCCGCGTGCTGGATCGCCCCCTCATTCATCAAAAACTCGATACGGCTATCGGTCGTGCGCCGCAATGAAATGCCTACGCGGCCATCATTTGGATCCGCTTCATCAACTACCAGTAGCACGCCGGCGGGAAAAGACTGGGGGAGCTGTAGATCCGCACCGGTATTGGGTACATAAAGCAGCTGGCAGGAATTTAATTTCGCGGAGAGATCAGCAACCGTATCGATATAAACCACCCGGATGCGCCGGTGTGCGTAGGGTTTGTTATCGAGTTGGGCCAACGATTGCCGGGTGCTTCCCTGGGCTGCAAGGGTGCACAGGGAAAACTGGGCCCCAGTTGATTCCGGCCATTCAATAAACTTGAGGAAGTTATAGACAAATGCGACACGCAAGCCCGCCTCGGATGCCTGAGCCGATGCTGCCAAACAATGCAAGCCAAGGATTAAGCCTAATCCCCAGCACAGTATTAATCGGCCAGCTAACTTCACTCGCCCCGCAACCAAATGCACCTCCCCTGATGCTCGCCCCAAGCGTGCTATCGACCAAGTCTGCAGTCATAGCAGGCAAGACATTAAATTTTATAAATAGAATAACCCTGAAACATACATCAGTGAGTTGAGGATAGCCCAGAGTTCAGTGCTTGGCGAAGATCGAGGAAACGCGCGCTGCCAAAATAGCCATCCATTTCAAATGGACAACGCAGTCTGCCATCAGCTTCGTGGGAGCTAAACATCTTGCCAGCGCTAAGTGGTATTATGCCAACCCTTCCAAATCTACCTGAATGGCGCTTTTATGTTGTTGTTTGTCGATAACCTCACCAATGTCGATTTCAGTTTCCTTGATCCGCAACGCGGTTTGCTGGGCGAAACCTGGCTGGCCAACGTCCGTCTTTTTGGCGAACTGGATGAACAAGGTATGGTGTGTGACTTCGGCACAGTAAAAAAAGTCCTGCGCCATTGGCTGGATACAGAATTGGATCACCGCCTTGCAGTACCAGTGCGCTCGCCCAACATCCGTATTGAGGAAGATGGCGAGTTTCTACAAATCCATTGGCAATTTGGTACTACCGGTGAATTCATCAGCACCCGTTCCCCGCGCGATGCCATCGCGCTAGTCGATGCTGAAATCCTTAATCAGGAAACGGTAGCCGCCTGGTGTATCACCCAACTCAAACAACAATTTCCCATCAGCGTGGCGCGTCTGGAATTGGATTTTACGTTGGAGGTGATGGACGGTGCCTACTATCACTACAGCCATGGCTTGAAAAAACACAGGGGTAATTGCCAACGTATTGCCCATGGCCATCGATCGCGTATTGATATCTGGGCCAACGGTAATAAATCACCTGCACTGGAACAGCGCTGGGCTGATGAATGGAAAGATATTTATATCGGGACACGCGAAGACCTGAAGGATAAACCGGAGCAAAATGGTGTGCGTTATTATCATTTTGCCTATGAAGCCGAACAAGGTCCGTTTGATATCACCTTGCCCCAGCGTTGCTGCTATTTGATCGATACCGACAGTACGGTCGAATTTATTGCGCACCATATCGCGCAAAAAACCCGACAAGAAAATCCCTCAGCGTTTATTCGCGTAAAAGCCTACGAAGGGATCAATAAAGGCGCTATTGCCGAGGCTTAACCCGCTGCACGCAATGCTGGAGACTGATCAAGCATTGCGCAGCAACATCACATAGGGCACCAGCGTCAAACCCGCCACAAAAATAATCGCCACCACCAATGCAATAAACCGGATTGGTTGCGCGCAAAAATGTTGCCACACATTGGGCGCCTGCCCCGCTTCGATCAACTGCGCATAATTTTGCTGCTGGCGAATGCAGCGCCCGGCTTGATAGGTACGAATCAATTCGCGCGCCAGGTCTTCTTGTGCACCATTGACCAACCAGATTGCATCGAGCCCCACGCGGAAAAACCCGGCATCGGTTTCGTAATACTGAATGTGGTGTTCTTCCAGTAGCGCGCGAATTTCACTGGCTTCGTCCTCGGGAACCTGCGCAAGTTTGAATAATAATCTGGCCATAATGTCGATTTATTCTTATTTTGGTGTGTGGAATTAAACGAAAGGCAAAACAGATGCACAGGATAACAGCTCTGCCCAGGAAGTTTATAGCGCCATTAAATATTTGACGGGGAAAAATTAAAGGGTCGTCGACGCAACGCCAAACCCAACAGGCCCATGCCCCAAAGCATTACAATGCCCGGTTCCGGTATTGAGGTATTGGGAAGGTCCATTGTCAAGGTTGCGCTGCCGATCCATACACTGCCTTCCATAATCATTAAAAATGGTTTGACTACTCCGTCATCCTCAAGATGAATTGGAGTATCACCCTCGGTAATAATCAGGTCTTCCATACCAATCCGTCCAAAAGTACGCCCCTGCCCTTGGGCTAACATGTAAAACGGTCGATCCTCATCCATCTTCCCGGGAGCATCTTCTACGTCGCGCACTTCAAGGGTTAAGATAAAATCACGGTAGACGTCAGCAGGGTCGTGTCCATATTGCGTCATATCGTGCTCCCAGCTAATGGAATCACCGGCTTGCAGGATCCTGTTAAACACAACGACATCACTAACGGGATAAGCATTTGCGACGGCTGAGCAGACCAGGATAAAAGCTGAACCAATCAACGACAGGAAAGTTTTCATGCCATACCTCCTTTACATTAAGTTCATACTGCGGGCACACTCTCAGGCAACATCCACACCAGTTTTAAATTGCAACCGAAAATCAATACGTTAAAATTTATAAAAAGAATCATTCCAGGCATAAATAGTAAATATTGCAAATAATCAGGACCGCGTACCAATCTTTTACAACGATTATCTATCGCATTTCATTTTCTGCACCAGTGCGGCTATGATCAATTTACCTGGCCCCTGCTGCACACTATAAGGATGGATGTTTTGCTCTTTCGTTTTGAACAAGCTACGGCAGCCGATGCACACGATACACATCTGGATCTGCACCTTTGCGGCGATTGGCGACTGGGCGACACACCTGCTGGTGAAACTCTTTACGATTCAGTGCCTGACACTTGCACCACTATCACTCTTATCACCCGCGAGTTGAAATACTGGGACTCCAGCCTCGCCATTGCTTTATTGCAATTGACCCGCTGGTGCGAGCAACAACAGATAAATCTGGACACCAGCGCTGCACCTGACACATTGCAACAATTACTCAAACTTGCCACCGCCATTCCTGCTTATGAGGCAAATTCCGGTAACGTCCGACCAAAATTTTTTGTGCGTGTACATCAATATGCAACCGCGCACTGGCATAACCTGGCACGCACAATCACGTTTGTGGGCGATGTTAGTCTCGCGTTTGTCCACTGGATAGGCGGCCAAGCAAAAACCCGCCGACAGGATATTCTGTTTTTTATCGATCAAGCAGGACCGCGTGCATTGGCGATTGTGACATTGATCGCCCTGCTGGTCGGCATGATTCTCGCTTATTTAGGTTCAGTGCAATTACGCCAGTTGGGTGCGCAGATCTATGTCGCCGATCTGGTTGCGATTGGCATGGTGCGCGAAATGGGCGCGCTTATGACGGCGGTGATTATGGCCGGGCGCACCGGAGCAGCTTACGCGGCGCAATTGGGCACCATGCAAGTCAATGAAGAAATTGATGCACTTAAAACCATGGGCATTTCCACTATGGAGTTTCTGGTTCTGCCACGCTTACTGGCATTAGTGTTCATCATGCCGTTGCTGTGTATTTATGCCGATGTCATCGGCATGCTTGGTGGTGCATTGGTCGCCACCGGTATGGACGTCAATTTTAACCAATACATTTTACAGACCCAGGGCGCGGTGGATTGGACAGATATCGCCACCGGCCTGATAAAAAGTGTGTTCTTCGGGATATTGATTGCCATTGCTGGCTGCCAGGCAGGCATTGATTGCGGGCGCAATTCCGATGCGGTGGGTATGGCCGCAACCAATGCCGTTGTGCGTGCAATTATTTATCTGGTGGTGGCCGATGCGGCATTTAATATTCTTTATGACAAGCTCGGAATTTGATTATGGATGCACCGAAACCAACACCCTTTCAAGCAGAGCCTGGAAGCGCGGGAAAATAATATGAATCACAGCGATGCATTTGTCAGTGTGCGCGACCTCGACATCGGTTATGGCAATCGGGTTGTTCAACAGAATTTAAATTTCGACATTCATAAAAACGATATTTTTTTTGTGATTGGCGGCAGCGGTTGCGGCAAGACCACTCTCCTCAAGCACATGATAGGTTTAATCGCACCCAGCAAAGGCGAAGTGTTGTATGAAGGGGTCAATTATTATCAGGCAGATGACGAAACGAAATTGGCACTTTTGCAAAGCTGGGGAATCACTTATCAATCCGGTGCGTTATTCTCCAGTATGAGCCTGGCCGAAAACGTCGCACTTCCCTTACAACTCTATACCGATTTATCGGAGCAACAAATCGCCGAAACGGTCGCTTACAAATTAGCGTTGGTGGGTTTGGCGGGCTACGAAACATTTTATCCGTCTGAACTAAGCGGGGGCATGCATAAACGTGCGGGGCTTGCGCGCGCCATTGCACTTGACCCGCAATTATTATTCTTTGACGAACCCTCTGCCGGGCTAGATCCTATCAGTTCGTTACGGCTTGACCAATTAATAGTGCAAATTTGTAAAGCATTGGACTCGACGGTCATTATCGTGTCGCACGAACTCCCCAGTATCTTATCGATTGGTACCAATTGCGTATTCCTGGATGCACAAGCCAAAACCATGCTGGACTCAGGTGATCCCAAAACTCTGTTACACCATAGCCCGGAAGAAAAAGTGCGGCAATTTTTGAGCCGTGCAGGAACAGCAGAAACGGAGGGACAATGAGCGAAAAATTAAAAAAACAAAAACCGAAAAACAATAAGTCATTCATTATCGGTGCCTTTATTGTTGGCGCCATCGTGCTTGTATTTTTTGTCCTCATATTCTTTTCTGGCGGGAATCTCTTCTCGCAAAAAGAACGGGTCATTATGTACTTCGAGGGTTCGGTACAAGGCCTTCAAGTCGGTGCCCCTATCAAACTCAAAGGGGTAATCCTGGGCGAGATTACCGATATCCAAATCAATTTTGATATCGAGCAAGCCGATAACGACAAGAGCAACATCCTGACCGCGGTGACAGGCGATTTGGTTTTGGAGCGCATCAGCCGCAAAGGCAATGAAGTCACGCGCGAATTCTTTGAAGAAGCAATAGGAAATGGGCTGCGCGCGCAATTAAATTTCCAAAGCTTTTTAACCGGTTTGTTATATGTTGAGCTGGATTTCTTTCCCGATACACCGACCGCACTTTATGGCGCCAAAGCGGATTACCTGGAACTACCTACGGTGGCGACCGGTTTTGAAGAGATAACTAAAAACCTGCAGGAACTTAATCTGAAAGGTTTGACTAAAAATATTGACAAGCTCATCGCGCGCCTGAATACGATAGTAGCAAGTGGTGAAATCGAGCAAACCCTGGGCAGTGTAAAAACAGCCGCGGATACCATTAGCCAAATGGGACAAGACGTGAGCTCGCTTAGCAAGAATCTCAACAATACCAGTAATGAGCTTAACCATTTACTCATCTCACTTAACAAACAAACACCAGGTGTCGCCAATGAATTAAAAACAACCCTGGCGCGTTTGCAAGAAAGCCTGGCGCAATTGGATAAGGCAACCAACAGCGTCCACCACAGTTTTTCTGAAGATTCACCGCTGGTGAACCAGCTCACCGATACACTCAACGAAATCAGTCGTTCTGCAGAAGCAGTCCGCACACTCAGCGAAACCATTGACCAACAACCCGAAGCGCTCCTGCGGGGTAAACAACCCGCCGATGAAAATGAATAAAAGGATAAATAATATGATGCGAAATTTCATTTTTATTATGTTGATTGGAAGCACGTTAATGGGATGCCAGCAATCACCGCGCAAGCAATATTACCTGTTAAGCGCACCCACGAGCACTGATCATTCCGTTGAAATCACCCGCACACTGGGGCTCGGGCCAATAGAAGTAGCAGAGTATTTACAGCGCTCGCAAGTCATTTTGAATCGCGATGCCAATAGTTTACAAATGGCCGATAACGCTTATTGGGGCGAGCCGCTGCAAAAAGGCATAACCCGGGTATTATCCATTAACCTGATGAATCAAAAACCAAACCGCTTGATCGAAACTTTTCCCTGGCGCAGCGACAGTGCTCCACCGGTCAGCATTCGCTTGCAGATACATGAATTGCAAATCATTGATGGCAGTGCGGTGATCAACGCAAGTTGGAAATTAATTGATACTGCCAACGCCAAAATACTGACCCAACAGCACTTCATCCAAAAGAAACCCTGCAGTGAAAACGCGCGCGATATTGCCGAAGCTTATAGTTCGCTCCTGACAGAGTTGGCTGCAGAAATGGGCGTTGCACTCGAACGGTATCAATAGGCTTATATAGCGGAAATTTATGGCTGGCTGACACCCTGGATCAAAGCACGACAGTCGGTGTTAGGCGCATCACCTTTTTCTACAAAGGCAAGAAGCGAAGCAAAGGGAGTAATTAACGTTCCCAAAGCAATGGCTACCGCACTACGATTTGCTGTCTTTTCCCTATCAAGGCCAACAGATGGATCTTTAAGTGTCCCTCCAATCGTCAGGGGAATCTGTAAAGAAAGCAGACTGTTATCTTTAGGTTTTGCATCCAGTCGCGCCTTGATCGCTTCATCTTTTAAATTGATATTCACATCACCCACTAACAATGAATCGTTTGTATCCAAAACAAAAACCTCTGATGCTAGCAGGCCATCTTTAACATCAAAATGTAAAACGCCGCAATTGATTCGGGTCGCTTTATCTTTACCAAAAAACAGGGGGACTGCTTGTCCGATGTCCAGATCCGATGCCTCAATTAATAATTGACTAATTTCACCACCGGACATTATCAAGGTTAGCTCTCCGTTACTGGTTGCCAGCACATCTGCCAGAGAAGCGCCCGCACCTGCAAGCGCCACTTTCCCACCAAATAAACCATCAGTAGTGGCTTCAAAACGTGTGCCCTTAAAAAATTGACTGAGATTTAATTGACGCACATTTAAATTCATTGTCATTGGCGGCACTTCAGGATTTGCATCAATTTCAATACTGCCATCGACCGTGCCGTCTGCCAGTACCAGGTTTAGCGGGTTTAATTTCAACAGACCGTTGCGCAGATCAAACCGGACATCCATTCCTTTAAATGGCAAATTGGGGGCTTCTATTTGCGCCGCGTTCAAGCGTATATCCAAATCAGTAGCGAGCAAGCGTTCGCGGGCGAGCGGCACGTCAGGTATTAGTTTTGTGGACTCACTTTTTTCCGTATCGGGGGACAAACCGATAAACCCACCCAAGTCTGCGGCATCAAGCACATTTGATGTAAGTTCGGCAGTTAAAAAGCCGCGCGTGCCACCTACGTCGTACGATAAATTTCCCGATAAATCACTACTACCCACCAATCCCTTGAAATTACGATAAGCCCAAATGTTACCGGTTTTAGTGAGCTGGCCTTCCAAAGTGTAATGGGGCGTAGGTGGCAGGGGGATGGCGGTCAGGTAGAATATATCCGCAAGGCTTTCGCCCTCTATTTTTAATACCGCATCTACGCCTTCGAGTTTTACCGGATCCTGGAATTTGCCATCAATCAATACTTTTGTTTCACCCATTTCCAATTTAAATCGCAGCGGAAACGGTATTGAATAATCGCGCAAGGCTTCCAGTGATCCACCAGAAGCTTCTATTCGGAAATCCTGCCCTTGCAATTTTCCTTTTCCGCTCAGGACATAGCCTCTATCGGCACGCTTATCCGCAGCTTTATCATTCGTTGCATCGATTGAATCCAATTCCATATCCAGGTTTATTTTTTTTATCGCATCATTAAAAACTATGTGCCCCTTGGTAATTGTTAAATGGTCGATAATGGGAATTTCATAGCGATTGTCCGGTGCAGCGACATCGACCGGCTCGGCTCCGAAGAGTTTGGGGAAATGCCAATTGGCAGATTCCTTTGATTTCCGTTCCAGGAAAATCTCCGGCGCAACGATTTTTATTTCACTTATATCCACTTTTCCGCGCAGTAACTGGAGCGGTTTAAAATCCAAATCAATCCGTTCAATTTTTACCATATCGGGATCTTTAAAAAGCGCATCATTTTTTAAACTTAGCTTTTCCGCATGGATATGTGTGTAACCCCAATGCCAATCGACATTGGCCGGGCCATTAATTGATATCTCCCGACCAATGAAATCACTGCCTTTTTTCTCAACGATGAAGCGCAATAAAGATTCGGAAAATAAAATAATACCTAACAGGCTAATTAAAAATAGCAACACCACAGCTGCAAAAACGCCGATCAGGGCGGTAATATAAGGATGCTGGCGAAAACGTTGTAAAGGCATAAAAATTCCAAGGAAAGGCTCAGATTAATCATTACCTTAATCGCCTTTCTGTCTCTGTGCGCAGGCGCACCTATCAACATATCTTTTTACCCAGGCTTTATTTTTCAATACTGATAAGGATTTTTAATGTGGTAAGGCTAAACTCTATTCGCGGTCGCTCATTTCCCTGGCGGCACCCTCCACTAATACAGCTTTAATAGTCATTTTGATATTTACTGCCGATAAACAGTTACTGCCTGTTATCAGGTAATTCTTGCTAACAGTTGCTCCCTGGTATTTACCTCTGCTAGTTACCCTGACAGTTATTACGGATAAAAGGAGCTATAGATGAAAATTGCTGTATTCAGTACCAAACCCTACGACCGTAAATTTTTAACCGATGCCAATAGCTGTCTGGAAAAACCGCATCAACTGGAATTTCATGACGCGCAACTCAACAGTAATTCCAGTTTGCTTGCCCAAGGTTGCGATGCCGTTTGCTGTTTTGTAAATGACAATTTGGACGCCACAGTATTGCAACAATTAGCTGCTCTAAATGTAAAGCTGATTACCTTGCGTTGCGCCGGTTTTAATCAGGTGGATCTAGCTGAAGCAAAAAAACTGGGCATTGTTGTTGCCCGGGTAGCAGAGTATTCACCCCATGCCATTGCGGAGCATACATTGGGGCTGATCCTGATGCTCAACCGCAATTTGCATCGCGCACACCACCGCGTGCGCGAAAATGACTATTCATTAAATGGCCTGCTCGGTTTTGATTTATTTAACAAAACGGTTGCCGTTATTGGTACCGGAAAAATCGGCCAAGTGTTTGCGCATATTATGCAAGGGCTGGGCTGCGAGGTGATTGCATTTGATCCCCAACCTGATCCTGCAGTTGCGGCAGCGGGGGTGAGTTATGTTGCACTCAACGATATATGGCCGACTGCCGATATTATTTCCCTGCACTGCCCGCTCAATACAAATACCCATCACTTGATCAATAGCGATGCCATTGCGCAAATGAAAACTGGCGTCATGCTAATCAATACCGGACGCGGGGGATTGATCGATACACCGGCGGTCATTGCCGGACTAAAAAGCAAAAAAATTGGCTATCTCGGTCTGGATGTTTACGAAGAAGAAGCAAATTTATTTTTTGAAGACAATTCGAATAGCCTGTTGCAAGACGATATTTTTGCGCGGCTGCTTACCTTTCCCAATGTGGTTATCACCGGTCACCAGGCATTTTTTACCCGCGAAGCGCTTACGGCAATTTCCAATATCACGCTCATCAATGCCACTCATTTTGAACAAGGTGAGATGGCAAAAATCTGTCAGGTATAAAATATGTCCAGTCAACGTCCGTTACCCGAACCCTTAGCCATATTGGGCGAACTCGCGGCCGACTTGCATTGGAGTTGGAACCATGCGAGCGACCAACTCTGGCGGCGGCTCAACCAGGCTATTTGGGAGAGCACCGGAAATCCGGTAAGCGTTTTGCAATTCACTAGCGACCAAACACTGCAAGAACTCGCGGGTGATACCAATTTCATCAGCGAGCTGGATCGATTGGTCGCAGCGCGCCAACAATACCTGACCGCACCGGGCTGGTATGCAGACCGTTATCCCACTACCCCACTGCGCCAGGTTGCCTATTTCAGTATGGAATTTGGTTTATGCGATGCGCTGCCGCTCTATGCGGGTGGATTAGGTATGCTCGCTGGCGACTATCTCAAAACCGCCAGCGACCTCGCGGTACCTTTGGTGGGCATTGGCCTCCTTTATCAAGAGGGATATTTTCGCCAAAGCTTTAATCCCGACGGATGGCAGGAAGAGACCTATCTCTACAACGATCCCGGCAGCCTGCCGCTCCAACCATTGCGCGACAGTGACGGTAGTTGGATGGACGTGCAAACCACATTTTTGTGCCGCGAGGTCAGGTTCCGCATCTGGGTCGCCCAGGTCGGCCGCATAAAACTCTACCTGCTGGATAGCAACCATCCCTGTAACCAGCCCCATGACCGCGGCATTACCAGCAAGCTTTATGGTGGCGGCAGTGAACTGCGCCTGGTGCAGGAAATCGCCCTGGGTATTTGTGGATGGCGCCTGGTGGAACAGCTCGGGCTGGATATTGATATTTGCCATTTAAACGAAGGCCACGCTGCTTTTGCCACGCTCGAACGCATCCGCAGTTTTTGCGTTAAAAACAAGGTGGATTTTTGGCATGGCCTATGGGCAACCCGTGCCGGCAACCTGTTTACCACCCACACCCCGGTTGCGGCCGGATTTGATGTTTACCCCGCAGACTTGCTGCGCCGCTATGCCGGTGAGCCTGCCGAGGCACTGGGCGTAACCCTCGAGGAGGTGCTGGCGCTCGGCCGCCTCAACCCCAAAGATACTAATGAGCCCTTCAATATGGCTTATCTCGCCATGCGCACCTGTGCCCGGAGCAATGGGGTGAGCAAGCTTCATGGCGAGGTGAGCCAGCGAATATTCCAACCGTTATTCCCACGTTGGCCGGAGCGGGATGTCCCGGTTGCACATGTCACCAATGGCGTACATATCCCGACCTGGGATTCGCCTGAAGCCGATGCAATCTGGACCCAAATATATGGCAAGGAGCGCTGGCGTGACGATATTGCCAAACTCAACCCTTCCAGATTGCGGGAGGTAAGCGATCAGCAGCTCTGGCATATGGCCACAGCAGGACGGGCACGCCTCGTCGATTACGCGCGCAAGCGGCTCACTCGCCAATGGCGCCATGAAACCAGCTCCGGCAATCCGGATTCATCAGTGAATTGTCAGGTTCCCGGCGCAACACCGCTCGATCCCAACATCCTCACGCTTGGATTTGCACGCCGCTTTGCCGAGTACAAACGCCCGGCGCTACTTTTGCAGGATCCTGAGCGGCTGATGCGTATCCTGAGCAACGCCAAATACCCGGTACAACTCCTGGTCGCAGGCAAGGCGCACCCGGCCGACTCGATCGGCAAGGGCAAGCTGCAAGGCTGGCAACAATTCCTGCAACGCCCGGACCTGTCGGCTCATCTGGTATTTCTGGAGGACTACGACATCACCCTTGCCCAACATCTGGTGCAAGGCGTGGATCTGTGGCTCAACACCCCGCGTCGCCCGTGGGAGGCAAGCGGTACCAGCGGTATGAAGGTATTGGTCAACGGCGGGTTGAACCTGTCAACCCTTGATGGCTGGTGGGCCGAGGGGTATCAGCCGCACTTTGGTTGGGCCCTCGGCGATGGGCTGGAACATAATCCCGCACAGGATCACGCGGACGCCCTGCAACTTTATCAACTGCTGGAAGAGGAAATTATTCCGCGTTTTTACGCACGCGACGAGGAGGGATTACCGCGGGAATGGATCCGACTTATGCGTGCCAGCATGACAGAGCTGGCTCCACGCTTCAGCAGCAACCGCATGATGCAAGAATATCTTGACCAGCACTATCAGCCATTGGCCAGGGAGTTTGCCGCGCGCACTGCGGACAATGCCAGCCTGACCCGCACGCTCAACCAATGGACGCGACATTTACATCAACACTGGCATGAAATCCATATCGGTGAACGGACGTTAAACCAGGCTTCACAAGGGTGGCAGTTGGACGTAAATATCCATCTGGGTGCAATTACTCCGGAGACTATCGCGGTAGAAGCAATCGCCGATGCCACGAACACATTCCCGGCCCAGCGTATTGTCCTGTCACTTGCCCGCGCGGGTATTGCCGACGTCCATCATTACGGCGGTCAGTTGCCACCGGATCGTCCCGCCAGCGACTTTAGTTTGCGGGTGATTCCGGCCCATGACCACGCGTTGGTACCGGCAGAAAACTCGCTGATCTGCTGGCAATCCTGACGGGAGTTACTGCTGTACCAAGCTGGTTGGTGCACCTGTCCGTGCTTGATGCAAATTAGCGGGTTAACCACCACCCAACCAAACCAGCGGCACCACAATAAAGCAATGCAGGGAGCAAGGTCAGGCGAATTATCTCGCCTTCCTTGCCTGCCAATTTGACCACAGAAGCCGCCGCGACTACGTTCATCACACAGATCATATTGCCCGCATTGGAACCCAACATTTGCAGCGCGAGGATCACTCCCGGCGGTAAATCGCTGGCGAGGGCCGCGTCCTGCTGCAAACTGGCGAACATCATATTGGAGAAAGTCGAAGAGCCAGCAACAAAACTACCGAGCGCGCCAATAAACGGGGCAAACAGCGGCCAGCTATTGGAAAAAGTAGCTGCCGCCAACTGGCCCAATGCGGTTGGCATGGAGGCAAGGTCAGCGCCATTTACCCCGGAGTTGATGAAAATCCTTACCATAGGTACGGAAGTGCCCAATGCGATCATGGTAGGCAACAACCGCCCAAGGGATTCACGCCAGACCGACGCAGTAATCGCCAGCGGCAGGCGCCAGAGCGCAGCTACCGCTATCGCCACCAGGACAAATAAGGTCCCGGGCAGATATAAGGGCGCGACACTGGTAGAAATATCAGTGCCCAACAGTTGCGGGAAATCCACTGCTAGCGATTGCAGGATCGCCTTGAACGGCAAGGCGTCCACCCGCGTAAGCACCAGCAATCCGGCCACAACAAGATAAGGTAGCCACGCCCTGAATAAACCCATAGTGGGTTTATCGGCAAGCGACGCAACCGACGCACCCGCCTCGTCCCCTCCCGATGGCGGCAGCCGCCAGGGCGTTACGGGCAATAACCAGCCGCGCCGGGCAACACTGACAACTAACCCCAGACCCGCCAATGCACCCAGGATACTGGGAAACTCCAACCCGACAAAACGCGCAACCAGATAGGCTGGCAGGGTAAAAGCAAAGCCGCTGAAGAGCGCGAACGGCCAGATCGCCAAGCCCTCGCGCCAGGACTTGTTAGCACCAAAAAACCGGGTCAGTAATGCCAGCATAGTCAGCGGCAGAGCGCTGGCGATAAGCACGTCTATGCCGCTGGCTATCACTGCAATCGCTTGCAATTCGCTCGGGCTGATACCAGATATGCCCTGCCCCAATCCCACAATCACCGGTGTACCTATCGCCCCGAATGACACAGGTGCGCTATCGCCAATCAGCGCCATCACCACCGCTGCCATGGGTGGAAAACCCAGTGCAACCAGCAGCGGTGCACCAATGGCGGCCGGTGTACCAAAACCGCTGGCGCCCTCTAAAAACGCGCCAAATAACCAGGCAATAATCACTACTTGTACACGGTGATCGCGCGAAACACTGGAAAAACCGGCACTAATCACCGTCAGCGCACCGGTCGCTTTCAAGGTGTTTAACAACATGATAGCGCCGAACACGATCACTAAAATCGTGAAGGCAATAATCCACCCCTCCAATATCGAAGCGGCCAGTTGCACCAGGGGTACTTGCCATACCCAAAATGTCACAATAATGGTGGCCAGCAAACTTAGAGGCATTGCGCGAGTGGCAGGCAGGCGCATCACTACCAGGAACAACAGGACTGAAAGGATGGGAACTAGCGCGGTAATTACTTGTAAGGAAGTCATCGGCGTAGCCTCATTGCATTGCATCAAGCATAGTCAACGAACCTGTAGTGGACTTTACAAATCATCACTAACCCAAGTGGATAGTGACAGGTATAGTGCTATGCCGCGTTTGCAGGATACGCCACCCGCGTTGTCGGCCATATTTTTTCTTATTTGAATTTTTTACTTCTATGTCTGCGCCAACACCTACTGCCGTTAAACAACAAATTTCCACGCGCTTTGCCTTTTTAATTACCGGCCTCGCCATGTCCGCCTGGGCACCGCTGATCCCGTTTGTCAAAGCGCGCCTGGCGATTGGTGAATCCACCCTGGGCCTGTTAATTCTGTGTTTTGGCGTCGGCTCACTACTCGCAATGCCTGTCACTGGTTTGTTGGTGAATCGCTATGGTTGCCGTCGGGTAATCAGCAGCAGTTTATTGTTGATGTGCCTGAGCCTCGTGTGCCTTGCGATTGCCCCTGGAGTTTCAGGGATGGCAATAAACCTGTTAATTTTTGGCATGATGCTTGGCGCAACTGATGTTGCGATGAACATGCAAGCTGTAGTCGTGGAGAAAGCCAGCGGCCGCGCAATGATGTCAGGATTCCACGGTTTTTATAGCCTTGGCGGGATATTTGGTGCAGTGGTGATGAGCGCACTTTTGTGGCTGGGCTTATCGCCCTTTCACGCACTTTTGAGCCTCACCGCTGTGTTATTGCTGATGCTGATTTACTGCGCAAAAGATTTATTACCGAAAGACAACCTTGAAAACAGTCCCCGAAACAATAGCGGCGAACGCGAACCATTTTTTGTTTTGCCGCGGGGCAAAGTACTGCTCATTGGCGCCCTGTGTTTTATCGCCTTTTTATCGGAAGGTGCCGTGTTGGATTGGAGCGCGGTATTTCTCAACAGCATCCGCGCAATCGATCCTGTACATGCCGGTCTCGGCTACGCTT
>JAJQJO010000019.1 GCA_021323495.1 Cellvibrio sp.
CTGGGAAAAACTGAAAAGCGAGGTAATAGGTCGTTCATAATGGAAGGAATAATATTTCACCCGGATGTGAGTCAGGAAATCAAAACAGCATTCAATTGGTATGAAGAACAAGCGCAAGGTTTAGGTGATGATTTTATTGCTGAACTGGAGCGGGCTTTCATGCATATACAACAGGCGCCACAAATATGGCCCACATTTTACCGCAGTTCCCAGCGTTACCTATTACCAAGATTTCCCTTCTCGATTATTTATCAACAAAAACCTTCAGCTCTTTTCATACTAGCGGTTATGCACCAACACCGTAAACCGGGTTACTGGACAAAACGCATTAATTCCTAATGTAAACTCTCTGGCTGTTAATGCATTCGGTGCTGGAAAGAGAACAACAGATTCGCTGTTTTATGATGTTTTTATGCAGAAAAAGTCTAAATGATGAATTATTTTTGCGTTTTTTTGATGTCGTATTTTTTGCCTGCGTCAATACTTGAAAGGTATTTTCATTTTTACAAGAGAACTTGAACGAGGAACCCGATATGTCGATAACCCATAATAATAGCCTGACCGCCCGGACCATCATGAGCAAGACCCTGTTAAGTGCCTATGAAGGCTGGACGATCCATCGGTTGGCGGAGTTTTTTATCAAGCACGGTATATCCGGTGCCCCGGTAATTGCATCGGATCATGAGTTGGTAGGTGTGGTGACTGTGTCAGATATTTTTAAGTTCAGCAGCATGGATGAACATAACCGCCGCGAAGCCTTGCGCAATTATTATCGCGAAAGCTGTGAAATTGATTTGGATGAAGCCAGTCTGCGCGACTGGAGTAATCGGGCTGAATATAACTGTACCGTGCATCAAATTATGCAACACGAAATTATTACAGTAAGAATGGATGCCTCAGTGGCAGAAGTTGCGGCGGTGATGGTGAAAAATAATATTCACCGCGTGGTGGTAGCCGATAACAAAATTGCACAGGGTGTTATTACCAGCATGGATATCCTGCGCAATCTCCAGCCTGATGGGCATGAACTACGCCTCGTTGTTTGATATCACTTATTTAAATATTCTAAATATAAAAAACCCGGGCGAAAAAACGCCGGGTTTTTTATTGGGCGTCTTTCAACGATTTTTAAATATCAAGATAGGCCTGTTGATTAATGCCAAAGCCGGTTAATGCCGGTGCCAGGCAGTCCGCCGCTTCAGTTGCTTTGGTAAATACAGCAATATTTTCCGGTTTATGGCCTTCGGGTGGTTCTGTGCAATCAGCAAGTAAAAATTCGACCCGCCGTGCAATAGCCGCACCTGAATCAATCAATTTAAGGTGCGCCGGCAGATGTTGCGCTAACTCATCTTTCAGGAGCGGAAAATGGGTACAGGCCAATACCAATACATCCATGTTTTCTGCCTGATTAGCGCTCATTAACTCCTGCGCGATTCTGCCGATTGCCGCCGTATCAATCGTTTCGCCGCGCAATTTTTGCTCTGCGATTTGCACTAACTCGCTGCTGCCCAGGGAGATGACCTGGCAATTGGCGGCATATTCGCGAATCAGTTCGTAGGTATAAGGGCGTGCGACTGTGGCCGGGGTGGCAAGCAGGCCGATAACGCCGGATTTACTCATGAGTGCCGCTGGCTTGATCGCCGGCACCACACCGACTATCGGCAAGCTTAACCTGCTGCGCAAATGGGGCAGGGTAAGGGTACTGGCGGTATTGCAGGCAATCACAAGAATATCGGCCGGATAGCGCCGCAAAAGTTCGCCAATGACCAGGTCGACCCGGGCAATTAACTCAGCTTCTCCCTTGGTGCCGTAGGGGAAAAAGGCGTTATCCGAGGCGTAAACCAATGGATTCAAGGGCAGGCGCTGCTGGATTTCACGGGCGACGCTGAGGCCGCCGACACCGGAGTCAAATACCAGAATGCGTGGAACCAGCGGGGGTTGGGAAGAATTCGTCATCGTATGGGTCAAATCAATGGCCTGAATGCGGCGATATGTTGCTAAAATGGCGGCGATTTTAACGGCCGTGGCCCATAAAGCCTAGCTGCGTTTTGGATTCTGGAGCTTTCTTGTGAACCCATCGGTATTAACTCTTGTTGCCGCCTTGGTTGGTTTGGCGATCGGTGCCTTTATAGTCTATTGGATTATTGGCCGCCGCCTCGACCAGGCCGTACTCGCCAAAACCCATGAGCTGGAGTCGATCCAGCAACAATTGCAACACAGTCATGCCTTGCGCGAAGCCGCGTTGCAACAAGAGGCCAATCAGCTCAAGTCGCAATTGGCGGAGAGTAAAGCCCAATTGCAATCGGCACAGCAACACAGCATGGAGCTACAGCAGCAGTTGGGTGTTGCGCAGCAAGAGGCCGCTGGCCTGCGCGAGAAAACCCGCCATTTTGATGACCTGCAGCAGCAGTCCCTGCGCAAGGATGAACAGTTGACGTTGCTGGCAAAAGACACCACCGAACTTAAAACGCGCTTGGAGCAAGAGCGTAAAAATTTCGCTGAACAGTTGGCGTTATTGCAAAATGCCAAGGTGGAGCTGGCCAAAGAATTTGAAAATATTGCCAATAAGATTTTTGAGAACAAACAACAACAATTTAGTTTGAATAGCAAAACTTTGCTGGATAACACGCTTGATCCGTTGAAATTGCAGCTCACCGAATTCCGCAAAAAAGTGGAAGATGTCTACGAAAAAGAAAATGCTGACCGCAACCGTCTTTCCGGTCAGGTACTGGAGTTGCAAAAACAGGCGCAAAAAATTGGTGAGGATGCGGTCAATCTGGCGCAAGCATTAAAAGGTAATAGCAAAACCCAGGGTAATTGGGGTGAGGTGGTGCTGGAGCGCTTATTGGAAGAATCCGGTTTGCAAAAAGGCCGCGAGTACGATACCCAGGTTAATTTCACCGGTAGTGACGGTTCACGTTTGGTGCCCGATGTGATCATCCATTTGCCGGAGAATAAGGACATTGTGATCGACGCTAAATGCTCCCTGGTTGACTATGAAAAATTCTGTAGCTCGGATGATGAAGTCGAACGTAAGTATCATCTCAGTGCGCATGTAAATTCGCTGCGTAGCCATATAAAAAGTTTAAGCATCAAAGACTATGAAAAGTTGGATGGTATCAAAGCACTCGACTTTGTATTTATTTTTATCCCGATTGAGGCGGCGTTCATGTTTGCTTTGCAGCATGAGCCGGGGTTGTACCGCGAGGCATATGATCGCCATATTATTTTAGTGAGTCCAACAACCTTGTTGGCTACCTTGCGCACGGTAGAAAATATCTGGCGTTATGAAAAGCAAAACAAAAATGCCGAGCGCATCGCGAAAGAGGCCGGGGCGCTGCACGATCAATTTGTATTGTTGTTGGAATCCCTTGATGCGATAGGCAGTTCGCTTAACAAAACCCAGGAGGCATACACCAAAGCGCGCGACCGTTTGCAGTCCGGGCGTGGAAATCTGGTGAAGCGCGTGGACGATATTCGCCGTTTGGGAGCCAAGACGAAAAAATCCATTGCCGGGCATTTATTGGAAGATGTAGGTGCGGAGCTTGATCCCGAAGACCTTTTGCTGGATGTCGATACCCGCAGTGAACCCTAGGGCGGATCGCGCCCACAAAAAAGGTTTTCATCTTTGCGATGGGGTGGGTCATGGATGATTTGCCGGGTATTTGATGAATGATTTTATGGTGGGTTACGCTATTGCGTGGCTAACCCGCCTACGTCGATTTTTTAATTGAGGATGTTATGGGTTTGTTGTCATCACTTGTTGTGCTGGGATCGTTAATTATCCTGGTGCTGGCGGTTATCGCCGGGCGTTTGGTTTACAAAGTTTATGTCCAACAGAAGGGGCGCGCGGTCAAGCTACAGGCCTTGGAAGCGGCTAATCAAAAAGCCCGGATTGAACAACGGCGATGGCTGAATAAAAGCATCCAAATTCTCGCTCAGGCAGTTTATAGCGATGAATTGACGCTGACCGAAGCGAGTATACGTATCTCGGGTTTATTGGATGCCCTTGATGTGCCCACCGCTATAAAAGCAGAGTTTTCTGCCTTTTATCAATTGCGTGAAAAAACCAGCCACATTCCGTATCTTGAGGCTTGGCAAAAACTGTCGAATGCGGAGCAGAAAAAATTTGATCTGGAGCGGTTGCAGCAGGAAGCAACCTTCAACGATTTTGTAATGGATGCAGCCAAGCGTATTAAAGGTAGAGATTTTTAAATGACATTGGAATTTAGCTGTCGTGCAATGCAGTTGCGCGATCTGGTTGATGTTATCCGTATCCAGGCGGAAGCTTACACTGATGAAATTCTTGAGACTGACGAAGTGATTTACGCGCGTTTCGCGCAAACACCAAATACCTCCTGGGTGGTGGAGCGCGCCGGTGAAGTCTGTGGTTATCTGGTTGGCTATCAATCGGTGCTGGGTGAAGTTAGCGCCTGGGGCGATGAATTTACGCACAAACCACAATCGAGTGCGTTGTATTTGCATGATCTTGCGATCAGTAAATCTGCGGCAGGTTGCGGCTTGGGACCCAGGCTGGTGAATTATGCCCTGGAGGAAGCACGGCAGCGTGAACTGCGCGCAGCGGCGTTGGTATCAGTTCAGGACTCCAAATCCTTTTGGCGAAAACTGGGTTTTAATGAGTGCGAACATCTGGATAAAAAGCAACAACACAATCTTGCTTCCTATTCTGGTCCTGCGATTTACATGACGCGTGAGCTCGCCAGTTAATTATCTTGCAACTCATTTTTTCTGTAACACTACTCCGCATTCCAAATGGTGGGTGTAGGGGAACTGGTCAAAAATTGCAAAGGCTTTAATATTGTGAGTATGGATGATTGTTCTTAAATTCTCGCGCAAAGTTTCCGGATTACACGAAATATAAATAATATTGTCGAAGCCTTGGGTGATGCTCGTGGTATGTGGATCAAGACCGGCGCGCGGCGGATCGACAAAGATAGTAGAAAAATTATAATCCGCCAGGTTGACGTGACGCAGGCGGTTAAACTCGCGCACTCCATCCATAGCCTGTGAAAATTCCTCGCTCGACATCCGTGCTATCTGGATGTTACCGATCTGATTGGATGCAATATTGAATTGCGCTGATTCCACCGACGTTTTAGACACTTCTGTTGCTAATACTTTGCTAAAGTTGCGCGAGAGTGGCAGGGTAAAATTGCCATTGCCGCAATAGAGTTCCAATAAGTCCCCGCTTAATCCCTTGCTGTTTTCAACTGCCCAGTTGAGCATTGCTTCGCACACTTTTGCGTTAGGCTGGGTAAAGCTGGCCTCGACTTGTTGGTATGTATATTCACGGCCAGCGACTGTCAGGTGCTCAATTACATGGTCGCGTTCGACCAATATGCGTTGTTTGCGACTGCGGCCGATAATGTCGATTCCCAGATGTTGTTTGAGCGTTTTGGCTTTTGCGATCCAGGCATCATCAAGTGGCTTGTGATAAATCAACGTGACCAGCGCTTCGCCACTTTGCGTAGTTAAAAAATCCACCTGATAAAGTTTGCGGCGCAATAGATCATCGCTATTGATTTCCTCCAACACGCGCGGCATTAGTTGGTTCATCAAGGTAGAGCCGACGAGAAATTCATGGATAGGATAGGGGCGTTTGAACTCGTCCTGCGTGAACATCACATATTCTGTGCGCTCTTGTTGATGCCACACGCGGAATTCTGCGCGCATGCGGTAATGTTTTTCGGGGGAGCTGAAAACACTGATTTCCGGTAATGGAAATTCGATGAAGTCTTGTTGGATTCTGGCGAGCTTTGTGGCGAGTTGATGTTGGTAAGTGGCAGTAGAGAAATCTGTGGGTGTCATACTGGGGCTCATAAAATAAGAAGCAAGCCGCAGGTGGCTGCGGCTTGGTATGGGCCATTATAACTTTTTCGTCTCACATTTGCCCCATTCACAGGTAATGGCTTCCACGGCTTTTTCACCACAAAAGTTGGCATAGGCTTCGTTTGGCCACTGATTGGCGATGGTAAGAGTATAAGCGGAGGCACAACTCGTCTCATGCACTGTGGCGATATTGAAATAGCTTGCTCCCTGGGTTGTAGCGGTGTGTCCACCTGCGAGTTGGGGGGCATCGGCAATATCCAGATCGAGCGGTATATGTGTGAGCAGTTCAGTTTGATAGGGTGCGATCAGCGGATCATTGCCTAACGGGAGTTTATCGCCGCTAATTTGTTTCAATCTGAACTGGCAAGTCTTATGTTTATTAGCTGGGCTGCGCTGCGCCAGGGCCAGTTCATTGGTTGCACGATTGCGCGCATCAAGTGCGAGCCGGATTGCTCCGGGTGCAAGGGTTTTACCATTATAAGTGAAGGTGTTATTAGCCTGTTTCTGGCTGTAATAATTATCAGCGGCTGCAACCAGCGATGAATTTGCATTGAGCCAGTTTTGGTGAATATCAATCGCATCAACTTCAGTGTCGCCACCCAATGCTGAGCAAGTCGTAAACAAAGTTGAAAAATAAACGGCTTCACCAAGCGCATGAGTTGCTGCTTTTTCCAGACCGGCAGGGTCGATGACTACTGGTTGGTTGGCGCAGCCACTAAAAAGAAAAGTGCTAAACAAAACAGGGTAAAGATAGCTCGTGTTGATCATTATTATCTCTCGGTAAACGATGAAGTTAGTGATTATTATTTACTGCAATGGTAGTTGGATAATAAAAATACTTCCTTTACCTGGTGCAGTTTTTACATTGATCGTTCCCTGGTGCCGCTCGGTGATAATGAAATAAGAAACAGATAACCCCAAGCCCGTTCCTGAACCTAATTCTTTGGTAGTAAAAAAAGGTTCAAAAATGTGTTGGCGGACAGTATCGGTCATGCCAGGGCCATTGTCTTGAACCTCGATCACAAGATGTTGGTTTTGTGAATAAGTTCTAATCCAAATGGTTGGTTGCTCTACCGCGCTGTTCGCCAGTGCTTGCTTGGCATTGCGCAAGAGGTTTAATAACACTTGTTGCAGCTCGGGTGCGGACGCATGCAGGGGCGGGAGTGGGTCGGCAAATTCAGTGATTATTTGTAATGTTTGGTCGTTTTGCGGTTTGGGATAACTGCTGCGGTTGAGCGCGATAGTTTGTTCGATGAGATGCTTGATATTAACCAGGCTGGTTTTGCGCTGGGAATTGTGGGAAAACTCCAGCATATTCCGCACGATGCTGGCGGAGCGTTCGCCTGCCTCGCGAATGGAGTCTAGCATTTGCGGTATTTCACGGTTTTGCAAATAATGATTGACCTGATGAAAGTCTATTCCCAATTCATTAGCCCTGGCGTGATTGATTGAAAAGCTGGTGTCGGTACGGCGCACAATATTCTGTACGTTCTGCAAAATCACACTGAGAGGGTTATTGATTTCATGGGCAATTCCCGCTGCAACTTCGCCGAGTGAATACATTTTTTCATTTTGTATCATCAGGTTTTCGATAGTGATTTTAAAGGTGACATCATCTACGCGAATAACAGCACCTTGCTGGGTGCTGGAAATTAATGGATAAATTGTGATTTCAAAATAACGCTTTTCCTCTTCGTCACTTTTTGTGTGTTGTATGGCGTGAGGTTCGCCGTTGCGAATCGAATTTTTTATTGCGTTGAGTGTGACAGGGAAGAGTGGCAGGAGGTCGGTTATATTTCTGCCAAGTGCTTCATTCGAAAAAATTTCAAAGGTATTTTCAGCGGCGGCATTCCAATGGGTAACTTCACCGGTCGCGGTAACCCCAATAATAATTGAGGGCATGGAGTTAATCATGCTTTGCAAATAGAGTTTGGTCTCGCGCAGCTGCCGTCCGGTCTGTTCATGTCGGGCCACTTCATCGACCAATAAGTTATTGGATGTATGCAGGCTTTCCGTTCGCTCCATAATTTTTGCTTCCAATTCCTTTTGCGATTCCTTGAGCGCTTTGCGCGCGCGTTTATTGCTCAGGCGGCTGCGTTGCAAACCAATAATCAAGAGCGTTTGTAACAGGAGCAGCAGAATAACCACTATACCCATCCAGGGGCTGGAGTCGCTGTGAGCTAAATTGGTGATAATCGGTTGTGCGGTCATAGGCTTGTTAGGTGAGGTTTGTTGGTGTGTTGGTAATCTACTCTTTGCTCCTGAATATATCGACTCGAATCCTGTTTTAAAGCGCTATCTACTCATCCGCCAAACAAAAATGCTGGATTTTTATCCTTGATTGCTGGCCTTTTGAGCGAATTCAAAAAAGTTTAAATGTTTAGGTAAAAAATGTTTGACAGCCAAGCCAGATTCGATAGAATGCGCACCTCTCAACGAGGGGCGGTTAGCTCAGTTGGTAGAGCAATGCCCTTACAAGGCATGGGTCACAAGTTCGAGTCTTGTACCGCCCACCACATTTTGTGCTCTCATGAACAAGGGCAGAAAAGCAAAATGACAATGTTGGGAAATATGCGGACCGGTAGTTCAGTCGGTTAGAATGCCGGCCTGTCACGCCGGAGGTCGCGGGTTCGAGTCCCGTCCGGTCCGCCACTATTCAAAAAACCCGCACTGGTTGCGGGTTTTTTATTTCCTGTATGATAATCCCGCCGTGTGCTTTAGTTCCCATGCTTACATTTCGTAATTAGTTAATAAGTATTGGATATACATAAAATTGTCATATGCAATTGGTAATTTGGGTCTTGAAGAGTAAAGTTCTGAACGGCGGGGTTGTTTGGCTGTCTTTGATCTGTTCGCTTCATCCTGAATCACGTTAGTAAAGGAGTAACCCACTAATGCAAGACTATATAGAAGACCTGTTGGACGTTCAGTACGACGATGCCGACGATGAAATCGCTGAGGATTACTCAGATATATAAACCCGGGCTACTGCAGCATTTGCTGCAAAGCTCGCGGTAACGTGTCCCCCCTTTCTTTCTCCCTGTTAACATTTCTCCGACTCTTTCTTCATAACTCTTTCTTCGCATACTTGCAGCCCCTATAACCAGTTGTTTTAGATGACAATGAAATTGGGCTAATTTACGTCGAGTAAGCCGCAAATCCAGCTAAAAATCACTGTTGACGGTAGTTTTTCACGGATTAATCGTGTTTGGTTTCCTATACTGCAAAAAATCTTCCGCTTGGTTTGAGACGACTGCCTATGCCTAATTCCTCCGCAGAGCAACTCGAAGCGGTCTTTCTGTTTCAGGAAGAGCAGATTTCCCGCGAGTTACTCTATCCCGAGTTTGAAGCCATTCTCGATGGATTTATTCCTGTTCCTGACTTTGCCAATACATTCGCCAAGGCTGCTTATATCCAGGTAAATCACTCGCTCTGCGTTACCGGTGTGGTTTTTTTCTTGTTGGGGTTTGATGCTAAAGGCATGGTGGACCGGCGTTGGAATGTCCCTCTGCGCCAGCTAGTCGAATCTGCAGGTTCCGGACCGGATATGGGCGCAGGTGCCATCCGCTTGGCCTGCTATAGCCAGTGTCCGGTTGCCTGGCATCAGAAAAACCTCTGGGATCCACATATGCAGCGGGGTAATAATAGTTTTGTTGCCATGCGTAAAGCAGTGAAAGCGAACCGCTTGGGCTTGATTGTCAAACCGCCAGTGAAAGAACCAAAACCCGATGTGCCCCTGCAACCGGTGCGTTCTGCACAGGAAGTAGAGCGCGAGCAGGCGGCGATTGAGAAAAAACTACATGATCATTATGCGCAAGAGCTGCGCGATAAAATGGCAATGCTGATTAAAGAGCAGCGTTTGCGCATTGCGACCTTGATGAATCAACACCAGGCCAAATTCCATAGTATCCAACACGAGCATCAGCAGCGGTTATTAGCCTATCAGCAAAAACACCAGCAGCTTGACCAGCAAAATAAAGAGATTACTGAGCGCAATCGCACCCTCAAAGATACCCTTGATGTGCAGGCTAACAAAATTGAAGGTATGCGCGAGTATTTTGCGCACAAACTCAAAGCCGCACAGAAAGATGAATCCAGCCAGGTTCAGGTATTGCAAGAGAATTTTGCATTGGAGATGGATGCAAAAATCCGTGCAGCGACGGCGGAGTTGCGCGAGATGTTGGATATGCGTGAGGTCGAACTTTTCTATCGCCATCAAAATGAAAGTGCGTTAAAAGAAGAGATCGTGAACCTCAAACGTGAAAACCAGCAACTGCTTAAAAACAGTGGTGACCAATTGCTTGGCCGGTTAACCAAAGCGGGCGTTAATCTGGTTGTGTTCCTGCCTGGGCTTGGTGAAATTGCGATAGCACTGGATGATATCGGTCGCTACCTCGAAGACCCTCAAGCTTATGCGGCAGATAAGGCCGGTGTAAGCGAGCCTATCTATAGCGCCTGGCTTGACCACCACAAAACGCCTTGCTGTACGGCCGTTGACCCGCGTGGCAACATTTGCGGCAGAAGCATTCCTATGCTTGAAACTCCATTAGAATTCCATCCGGGCGAGAGCGATCGCTGTGCACAGCATCAGGCGGTGGCCTATTCATTGGTGGCGGAGCGACGTTAAAGGTAAGTAAAGGCAGTGTTGATTGAATCGGCGGAGGAATTGTTAGATAGGGCTTGCAGGATTCCTGTCGAGCGAGTGAGGCTGAAGTCGTTGACTGATGCTGGCATTGAATTGTTGGTGCGCAGGGACGATTTGATTGATCCGGAATTGTCGGGTAACAAATTTTACAAATTATTTTTCAATCTACGCGATGCGCATCTACAAGGATTTACCCGCTTGTTAAGTTTTGGTGGTGCTTATTCCAATCATTTGCATGCACTGGCAGCGGCGGGAAAGCGCTACGGTTTTGATACCCTGGGGGTTGTGCGTGGTGATCGGCCAGTGCAAATAAGTCCAACGCTCCGCGATGCCGAGGCCTGGGGTATGCAGTTGGCATTTATTGGTCGTGAAGATTATCGACACAAAAGTGAACCTGAATTAATTGCCGCGTTGCAAGCCAAATATGGCGATTTTTATGTAATCCCCGAAGGCGGGGCAAATGCAGCCGGTGCGCGCGGGATGCAGTTGCTCGGACAGGCGTTAGAGCAGCAATTGAAAGGTGATTACACTGCGGTTTGTATCGCTTGTGGAACCGGTACCAGTTTGGCTGGATTGGCTGCGGGAATCGATGTTACCAGGCCCGCAATCGGTTTTTCGGTCTTGAAAGGTGAGGGTGGTTTAGGGAGGGCAGTTGCCGTTACTTATCGCCAGCTTCGCGTTTCCGAGGCTGATGTCACGTTTGGCGCAGCTGCTAATTGGCGCTTGGTGACGGGTTTTCATGCGGGTGGGTACGGTAAAAAACATCCCGAATATTTATCGCAATTTTGGCAAGGTTTTGAGGGTGATACCGCAATACCGCTCGATCCGGTTTATACCGTAAAAATGTTTTTGGGAATTACTTCCCTCGCCCAGCAGGGATATTGGCAGCGTGGCTCGCGCATTGTTGCAATACATTCAGGCGGGCTGCAAGGACGACGCGGTTTTGTTTGTCCATCATAACGGCTGCCTGCACATTATTGATGGATGGAAATAAGTAATCTTGGTTAGTCGTTTTCACCTTGAAGGATGTTGTTATGCAAGCTCAGAAAACTGCTCAACTGCCACCAGTTGAATTTGATTTGAATTTAACGCGCACCCTTGTGCCGTTAAAAGATATGACTGAAAGTCATTTGCTGGCCTTATTGGATGATGCAGTGGTGGAAATGGTCTGCGCCGGACAAACCTTGTTTGCTGCGGGCAGCTATGATGCGCAACATGTATATTTGCTACATGGTGATGTTGCATTGACTGCAGAAGATGGCAGTCACACCCTTATTAAAGGGCGTTCTTCATTATTTCCGATTGCGCATCAGCAGCCGCGTCAGTACGCCGCGCTTGCCGAAACAGATTGCAGTATTTTGCGCATTGACAGTGAGCGTCTGGACAAGATGCTCACCTGGAGCCAGGTTGCGGATTACTTGCAGCTGATTATCTCGCGCGAGCGCGATCTGGATGAGGACGTTGACTGGATGATGATTGTTTTAAAATCCAATTTGTTTTTTAAGGTTCCACCGTTAAATGTAGAGCAAATTTTTTCGCGCCTGACTCCGCAAGTGGTGTATGCCGGTGATGTTATTATCCGTCAGGGTGAAATGGGCGATCAATGTTACTTTATTAAAGAGGGTGAGGCTGACGTCACCCGCCATAGTGATAACAAGCGGCAGCATCTTGCAACCATTAGTGTTGGACGCTGTTTTGGTGAGGATGCATTAGTGAATGAGACTGTGCGCAATGCCACTGTGATGATGCGCACCGATGGTGTGTTGATGCGTTTGGATAAACAGGATTTTTATCGCCTGCTTAAAGAGCCCAGTGTTGCGACTTTGGGTTTGAATGATTTGGAGGCAAGTATTGCCAAAGGTATTGTGGCAGTAGATGTGCGCAGTGAGGAAGAGTACAGTGAAAGGCATTTGCCACAGGCGGTGAATGTTCCGTTGAATATCCTGGCAATTAAATCGCGTTTGCTCGCCAAAGATAAACTTTATATTTTTTATTGTGATACAGGCCGTCGCAGCCGTGCGGCTGCACATCTATTGGCGCAGCATGGTTATAGCACTCTTGCATTGGAAAATTGTCCACTATTGTTTACACAGGCAGGTGCCCAGCAATATTTGCGTGATACCAATAATTATGTTTTGCGCGATGGGGTAGCGATGCTTGGGCAAAATTAATTTACTGGCCAGGTATCAGGTACAATAAATCCACGCCAATCTTCTCGCCAATAATTTCCCTCGACGTTAATTTCTTCCATGGCCGCTAACAAAAGCGGTCTTTTTATTTCACCAATTTGCCTTGGTAATTGCTGTGCTAAATCTTTATTGCACATCAGCTCGTCACAATTTTTAGTATGTATGGGTGAGAGCCATCGTTGGTGCTCGACAATTACCCAACCCCGCTCGTGCTCCTCTAACAAATAATCCAAAAAATCCTGCAGATACCACCAATGCCCACGGCCCTGATCTTCATGGCTAAATGCGGGGCGATAATCCATTGATGCTGGGGAAAATAAATAACCCTGTAAGCACAATCCGGTGTTCCAATCATCGGCTTGTGGATAGAGCTTTTGCAATTGTGTTTTTGCTTCTGCAGTTTGGTGTAGCGGCAATTGGTGATGGCACAGGTGTGCAAGTTTTAAATCCAGTCGATCCTGGCTGCTGGGGCCGATCCAATGATGCCAATGGTGTGCATCTTGTTCATTTCGGGTGTCGCACAGATAAAATTTTACAGCGGTTTCTATATGCCAATATTTATTGCCGCGCCGACACAGAAAATCAAAAGCTCCAAGTGTGGCGCCGTTCCGTTCCACTTGTAAATTGTGTTGCAGCAGTTCCCATTCGGATTGGTGGGAAAAATAAAAGCGCCAAAGTGTTTCGTAATAAATTCCCAGGCGTGTGCTTTTTACTTGTGCAATATGAGTGAGCAAGGGCTCTGGTTGTTGGTCCAGGGCATAAAGCCAAGGCCAGAGGTGTTGGTTAGTAAAAGGTAATATAGTTGCTTCGCTGTCCGGTAATTTATGCATTATTGGTGCGCTGAAGCAGCACCACGCCAAATCGCGCACTGCCTGGTGCTGCAGTTTATGCACGGCTGTGTTTAATAAGCGATCTATGGTGTTTTGCATAAATTCAAGCCCTGGTTGATCTGAAGGCTATAATAGCTTACAAAGTCAAACGACTATTTATTCATTTCCATAACCGCTCACTCAGTGAATTTTATGACTCATTTTTCAACCATTGGCCTGATTGGCCATCTTAATAACGAGCGCGCGGTTTATTCAATCAAGCGGTTAATTCGTTTTTTGCAGCAGCGCAATAAAGCCTTTGTGCTTGAGGCGGAGACAGCTGCACTGATAACGGATACGGCAATGGTATCGGCGGCGCAGCAAATTATGGATATGGATGCGATGGGGCAAGTCTGCGATTTGGTGATCGTAGTTGGAGGCGACGGCAGCTTGTTGCGCGGTGCCCGGGCGCTTGCCAAATACGGTATCCCGCTCCTTGGAGTTAATCGCGGCCGCCTGGGCTTTTTGACAGATATCACCCCTGAAGACATTGAAGACAAAGTCGATGAAGTTTTATCGGGCCAATTTAAATCTGAACAGCGTTTTCTGTTGGATATGGAGGTCAGGCGCCAGGGGCAAGTGATTGCTACTGCCGATGCATTAAATGATGTTGTGCTCCATCCAGGCCAATTCATCCATATGTTGCAGTTTGAAATATCCGTCGATGGTGTCTTTGTAACCAGCCAGCGCTCGGATGGGGTCATCGTCTCAACACCCACGGGTTCTACGGCTTATTCGCTCAGTGGTGGGGGACCGATACTCCATCCAACACTCGATGCCATAGTCGTGGTGCCCATGAACCCGCATACGCTCAGTAGCCGCCCGATTGTGGTTGCAGGTGATAGTGCCATCAGCATTATGGTGGGCGAGCACAACCGCGCCGAACCTATGGTTACTTGCGATGGTCATTCGCATGTGGATGTCCAGACGGGCGATGAAATTTGCATCCGCAAAAAACCGGACCTGCTCGAATTGTTGCACCCGCTGGATTACAACTTTTACGAACGTTGTCGCTCCAAGTTAGGTTGGGGTGGCCATTTGTTGAAGGAATAGCATGACTGCGACTTTGCCCAATCCGTCATCTCATCCACCGCTGCAAGGCGAGGCAAATGGTTATGATTTGATTGGCGATGTGCATGGTTGCGGCCAATCGCTGGAACGTTTGCTACTGCTGCTGGGTTATCAAAAGATTGCCGGCGTCTATCGCCACCACGAACGCCAGGCAATTTTCCTGGGGGATGTTGTTGATCGCGGTCCACGCATTCGCGAAGCCCTGCACATTGTGCGCGATATGGTGGAGCAGGGAAGCGCATTGATGATTCTGGGCAATCATGAATTCAATGCGATCACCTATTGCACCCCTGGTCCCACCGCAGGTGAATATCTACGTCCGCACACACCGGCAAATGCGCGCCAAATCAATGAAACCCTGACGCAATTTGCCCATCACCCCAGGGAGTGGCAGGAATTTTTGCATTGGTTTGCGGGGTTACCTTTGTTCCTTGAGATCCGGCATCCAGGTACGGGACAGATATTTCGCGCGGTACACGCCTGTTGGGATCAACAAATAATCGACCAGCATCGGGCAATCTATGGCGACGGTCATATCGACTGGACATTTATCAACCGTTCTGTGCAAAAAGGCAGTGCGGAATCCATAACCAAGCAGCGCCTTACCGGTGGCGTCGATCTTCCCTTACCGCAGGGTGAAACAATGGTCGCCTCCGATGGTTATGTACGTCGCGCATTTCGCACCAAGTTTTGGGGCCATTCTGCGCAAACCTATGGGCAGTTGTTGTTCCAGCCAGACCCCATCCCCGAGCACATTGCCAGAACCAAGATTTCCGCCGAGCACCGTGCGCAAATGGTCCATTATGATGAATCCCAACCGCCGCTGTTTATCGGCCACTATTGGCTTAAAGGGCATCCGCGCCCGCTTGCTCCCAATCTGGCGTGTCTTGATTACAGCGCGGTTAAATTCGGGCGATTGGTAGCGTACCGTATGGACGGTGAGGCACAATTGCAGCCCGACAAATTTGTCTGGGTGTATGTTGACCCCTGATTGTTGGGGCCGTTATTAATCTCTCTCATCTGCTACCGGATACTCATCATTGAATTGGATTGCCGTAAAATATTTTCCGCTTGACCAGGATTTACGTTTACTCAGCGATTATTTGCGCGAGCGTGGATTGCAGCACCGCATCACTGAGGAAAATGGCCAATTGTGTCTGGCTGTGCTCGATGCCAGTGTAATTCCTGCACTGCAGGAATTCCTGGAGCAATACCTGCAGGGGCATGTGGAGTTACATCCTGCCAGTGCAGTACAGCAGGTTGTTGAACCGGGGGCGCCAACATTATTCGAGCAGGCGGCAAGTGTGCCGGTGGTTATCTGCCTGATTATTCTCAGCGGGTTGGGTGCATTGCTGGTAGAAACCCGCGTGGGCAATTCCTGGGTCCATTATTTTACGTTTCTTGATTTTACCGGCGCCCGCGTTATTCCTTTGGCGGAATCCCTGGCACAAGGTGAAGTGTGGCGTTTGCTGACGCCGGCATTTTTGCATTTTGGTATTTTCCATGTGTTGTTTAATAGTTTATGGATGTGGGATTTAGGGCGCCGATTGGAATTGTTCATGGGTAAATCGCACTTCCTGCTATTTTTTGCCATTACCGGCGTAGCGGCAAATTGTGTGCAATATTTCTGGAGTAATAGTGCAGGCTTTGGCGGTATGTCCGGTGTGGTTTACGCCCTGGTTGGTTTTATCGCGGTGCGTCAACGTCTGGCTCCACATCCACTGATAAATGTACCGCCTGCGCTGATTGGTTTTATGCTTTTCTGGCTGGTTTTATGTATGACCGGTGCCGTGGATTATTTTATTTCCGGCTCCGTTGCCAATGCTGCACATATAGGTGGCTTGATCGCCGGCGGTGTGTATGCGTTTCTGACCAGGAATTTATATCGATATTGATACGCGAGTGTCATAGCTATTGAGTGGAAAATTTATGGATTTACAACAATTGCTTTCCAGCCTTACGCCGGAAATTTACCAAAATTTAAAGCGCGCGGTGGAGTTGGGTAAATGGCCTGATGGCAACCGGTTATCAGCAGATCAGCGCCAGTTGTGTATGCAGGCGGTAATTGCCTACGAACACAAAAATCTTCCACCGGAGCAACATACAGGTTATATCCCGCCAGAGCCGCATACTTTTTGCGGTGATGACGATCACGACCATGAGCCGCATGATAAGCCTATCAAATGGGTTGAATAAATTTTAAGGATTTCACCATGACTGCAGTTGAACAATCCCTGCCTGCCAAAGAAACGCAACCAAAAACTATTTATTTAAGAGATTATCAGGTTCCCGGTTATCTCATCAAAACAACGGATTTGCGGTTTGAGATCTATGACGGTGAAACTATAGTGAGCGCGATGCTGCATTTGTACCGCAATCCTGCCGCACAAGTGCCAGCAACACAATTGACGTTGCACGGTGCTGACCTGGAATTAATTTCTATCGCCCTTGATGGAAAACCCCTCACGGCCAATGATTACGAATTTGGCGAAGAAAGCCTCACTGTTCTCAATACTCCCGCCGAATTCAAACTGCTGAGCATTACCAAAATAACACCCGAATCCAACACCTCACTGGAGGGGTTGTACCGTTCGCGCACAATGTATTGCACCCAGTGTGAAGCGGAGGGTTTTCGCAAGATTACCTATTACCTCGATCGCCCTGATGTGATGAGTGAATTTACTACGACAGTAGTGGCCGATAAAAAATATCCAGTGCTGTTATCGAATGGAAACCTGATTGACCAGGGCGATGCAGATAACAATCGTCACTATGCCACCTGGCATGACCCGTTTAAAAAGCCCGCTTATTTGTTTGCGTTAGTTGCCGGCGATCTTGCATACATTGAAGATAAATTTACCACCTGTTCGAGTCGCGATGTCACACTGAAAATTTTTGTCGAACCAAAGGATCTGGATAAATGTGACCATGCAATGGCTTCACTCAAACACTCCATGCGCTGGGATGAAGAAGTCTATGGCCGCGAATATGATCTCAATATCTTTATGATCGTTGCGGTTGATGATTTCAATATGGGCGCCATGGAAAATAAAGGCCTCAATATTTTTAATACATCGTGTGTGCTGGCAAAACCGGAAACGACCACCGATGGTGGTTTCCAGCGCGTCGAAGGTGTGGTTGCCCATGAGTATTTCCACAATTGGAGCGGCAACCGCGTGACCTGCCGCGATTGGTTCCAGTTGAGTTTGAAGGAAGGTTTTACTGTTTATCGGGATTCAGAATTTTCAGCAGACATGGGTTCGCGTACGGTTAAACGTGTTGAAGACGTAACCCTGTTGCGCACCTTGCAATTTGCGGAAGACGCAGGTCCGATGGCGCATCCGATCCGTCCTGAGTCCTATATCGAAATTTCCAATTTTTATACTATGACGGTGTATGAAAAAGGTGCCGAGATAATCCGTATGCTGGCAACTTTGCTTGGCAAAGAGAATTTCCGCAAGGGCACGGACCTGTATTTTGAACGTCACGATGGCCAGGCCGTAACCACAGAAGATTTTGTTGCTGCGTTGGAGGATGCGTCCGGCCGCGACCTGAGTCAATTCAAGCGCTGGTATGCGCAGGCGGGCACTCCCCGTCTGCAGGTAACAGATCATTACGATGAAGATGCGCAGGAATACTCGCTTACTATGCAGCAATCTTGCCCGCCAACCCCGGAGTGCCAGCAGAA
>JAJQJO010000020.1 GCA_021323495.1 Cellvibrio sp.
ATGTGGTGATAGAGGAGAAAATCGATCCCAATAGTTACGATGCCCTTTACGGTTATGGCTATGGTTATGGTTATTATGGCCGTGGTTATCGCTATCCCTGGCCATATTATGGTGGTTATGGCACTGGTGTGCGGGTGTACAACCAGGGCAGCCTGATTATTGATATAGGTGACGCCAAAACCGGAAAGCCTATTTGGCGTGGTGTCTCCGAGAAGCGTTTAGGCCGCAGTATGGCACCCCAACAGCAACGCGAAGTGCTCAGTGCAGCGGTAACGGAAGTAATGGCTCATTTCCCTCCGGTTAATTAAAGTCTTGTGATTTTTCAAATGGCCGCTGTTGCGGCCATTTTTATTAGAGCTGTGTTTAGTTTATGCAAAAAGTTTCACCCACACCTACGGATATTCGCTTCAGTGCCATGAACCTGCTTGCACTACGCGAACATTCGGCCAAAGAATTAAAAGATAAACTGGGCCGCAAGTTTGAGTGTGTGGAGTTAGTGGAAGAAGTTATTGCCGGATTAATAGAGCAGGACCTGCAATCCGACGAGCGGTTTACCCAAGCGTTTGTGAGTATGCGCCAACGTCAGGGAAAGGGGCCGCTGATCATCAGGATGGAGCTGCGTGAAAAAGGGATTGCCAATGAGTTGATTGCCCATTTTGTTGACGACTCCGATTCCCTGTGGTTCGAACTTGCACACGATGTGTGGTGCAAAAAGTTCCGTAATGTGTTGCCTGCTGATGCCCGTGGGCGAGCAAAACAACTCCGGTTTTTACAATCTCGTGGTTTTTCCTCTCGCCATATCCAACGCCTTTTTGTCGAAACAACGGCGGAAAATTAGTGAATATTCACTCCATTTCACTGCCAGTGGGTTTGTTTCCTATCTCATTTATCGCTCCGCCCAACAGCCGCAGCTGACACTCTGGCGAGCTTTTCATTGAGCCGAAAAGCCCTTTCTGTTACTCTGGCGCCCCGTCCTTAACGATAAATTCCCCTGCCTCGCAACGAGCGCTGCTGTTGGTATTTATCTCCAATCCGCTCCGCATTTTTTCACAGTTAATCAGGTTCTACATGACGCGCTATATATTCGTAACTGGTGGTGTTGTTTCTTCATTGGGCAAAGGCATCGCCTCGGCTTCCCTGGCGGCCATCCTTGAGGCGCGTGGCCTCAAAGTCACCATCATGAAGCTCGACCCCTATATCAACGTAGATCCGGGTACTATGAGTCCTTTCCAGCATGGGGAGGTATTTGTTACCGAAGATGGCGCCGAGACAGATCTGGATTTGGGTCACTATGAGCGCTTTATCCGTACCAAAATGACACGGCGCAATAATTTCACCACTGGCCGCGTATACGAGACAGTATTGCGCAAAGAGCGTCGTGGTGATTATTTGGGCGGTACAGTACAGGTTATTCCCCATATCACCGATGAAATCAAACGCCGTATCCTTGAAGGTGGGCGCGATGTGGATGTCGCACTGGTTGAAATTGGCGGTACTGTGGGTGACATCGAATCTCAACCTTTCCTTGAAGCAGTGCGTCAGTTAAAAGTAGAAATGGGCTCGCGCGCATTACTCATGCACTTGACCCTGGTGCCTTATATCGCCACCGCTGGCGAAACCAAAACCAAACCTACCCAGCATTCGGTGAAGGAGTTGCGCTCAATTGGTTTGCAGCCAGATATTCTCCTGTGTCGCTCCGAGCGCTTGGTGGATGAAGATTCACGCCGCAAGATTTCATTGTTTACCAACGTCGCCGAGCGCGCTGTTGTACCGTTGCCTGATGCAGACACTATTTATTCAATTCCCCGATTATTGCAAAGCTACGGGTTGGATCAAATTGTTGTTGAGTTGCTCGGCTTGCAATGTCCGGAAGCTGATTTGAGTGAGTGGGACAAGGTTGTCGAAGGTAAATTAAATCCAGTCAACTCGATTACCATTTCCATGGTCGGTAAATACATGGAATTGCTGGATGCATACAAATCGTTGATTGAAGCATTGACCCACGCGGGTATCCATACCCATACCAAAGTGAATATCAACTATATCGATGCCGAGCGTGTTGAAAACGAAGGTGTTGGTATTTTAAAAGACGCCGATGCCATCCTGGTGCCCGGTGGTTTTGGCGAGCGTGGTGTCGAAGGCAAGTTGATGGCCGTGCAATATGCGCGTGAAAACAAAGTGCCTTACCTGGGTATTTGTTTGGGTATGCAATCCGTTGTTATTGAATTTGCGCGCAATGTATTGGGTTTGAAAGGTGCTAACTCTACCGAATTTGATCGCAGCTCCCCGCACCCGGTAATTGGTTTGATTACTGAATGGATCACCTCGGATGGTGAAGTAGAAAAACGTGATGAATCCTCTGATCTTGGTGGAACCATGCGTTTGGGTGCGCAAGAATGTCGTTTGGTTCCAGGCTCCAATGCCCGTCAGGTCTATGGTGCAGATGTAATCGTTGAGCGTCATCGCCATCGCTATGAAGTTAACAATAACTACGTTGATCAATTGCAGAAAGCCGGTTTAAAAATTGGCGGCTGGTCTGCTGATGACACCTTGGTAGAAATGGTTGAAATTCCCGATCATCCCTGGTTCGTGGCTTGCCAATTCCACCCGGAGTTTACGTCTACTCCGCGCGATGGGCACCCATTGTTTACTGCATTTGTAAAAGCGGCTCTGGCCAATAAAAAATAGTGCCTGAGCGCTCGATTGCACCCTTTTTCAAACTTTTATTGATTTAAACCATTTTGAAAGGAATACATGTGTCTCAACAAATAGTAAAAGTAGGCAGCCTGAGCGTTGGCAATTCACTGCCGTTTGTACTGTTCGGTGGTATGAATGTGCTTGAGTCGCGCGATATGGCCATGCAAGTTGCTGAAACCTATGTCCAGGTAACCCAAAGATTGGGTATTCCTTACGTATTCAAAGCATCCTTCGATAAGGCCAATCGCTCTTCAATTCACTCTTATCGCGGTCCGGGAATGGAAGAAGGGTTAAAGATTTTTCAGGAGATCAAACAGACTTTTAATATTCCGGTGATCACCGATGTACATGAAATTGACCAATGCCAACCGGTAGCGGAGATCTGTGACGTAATTCAGTTGCCTGCATTTCTCGCCCGCCAAACGGACCTGGTTATTGCTATGGCCAAAACCGGCGCAGTGATTAATATCAAAAAGCCACAGTTTTTGAGTCCCGGCCAAATGAAAAACATCGTCGAGAAATTTGGCGAATGTGGCAATGAGAAAATCATCTTATGCGACCGCGGTACCAACTTTGGTTACGACAATCTGGTTGTCGATATGCTTGGCTTTCGCACCATGCGTGAAGTCAGCGGTAATGCTCCGGTTATTTTTGATGTGACCCATTCATTGCAATGCCGCGATCCTATGGGAGCAGCATCAAGCGGTCGTCGTCATCAAGTAGCTGAATTGGCGCGTGCAGGTATGGCTGTTGGTTTGGCTGGATTGTTTCTGGAAGCGCACCCCGATCCGGACAATGCCAAATGCGATGGTCCCAGCGCTTTACCACTCGATAAATTGCAGCCTTTCCTGCATCAAATGAAAATCATTGATGATGCTGTGAAAAACTTTCCACCACTCGATATTAAGTGATAAGCATTAACCAATTTTGTAGAAACACACTCTGGAGAAAATGAATGACTAAGATTGTTGATATCAAAGCTTTTGAAATTTTGGATAGTCGCGGTAACCCAACCGTAATGGCTGAAGTTATTCTGGATGATGGTTCCGTAGGTTCTGCGACTGCACCATCAGGCGCCTCAACTGGTTCACGTGAAGCGTTGGAATTGCGCGATGGCGATAAATCACGTTATCTGGGCAAAGGTGTTTTGAAAGCAGTTAATAATATCAACACTACTATTAAAAACCTCGTAGTGGGTATGGATTCCCTCGATCAGCGCGCGCTTGATAATGCGATGATCAAAGCTGATGGTACTGACTTCAAAACGGTATTGGGCGCAAATGCTATATTGGCTGTGTCTTTGGCAAATGCCAAAGCGGCTGCTATCTCCAAGAAAGTTCCGCTCTACGCACATATTGCCGATCTGAATGGCACTCCAGGCAAATACTCCATGCCAGTTCCCATGATGAACATTATCAACGGTGGCGAACACGCCGATAACAATGTCGATATCCAGGAGTTTATGGTGCAGCCAGTTGGCGCAAAAACATTTGCTGAAGCGCTGCGCATGGGGGCGGAAATTTTCCACACATTGAAGAAAATCCTGCACGATCAAGGTTTAAGCACTTCGGTGGGCGACGAAGGCGGCTTTGCTCCAAACCTGCCTTCTAATGAAGATGCGTTAAAAATTATTTCTACCGCAGTAGAAAAAGCGGGCTACAAGTTGGGTGACAACGTAACTCTGGCTTTGGATTGCGCTTCAACGGAATTTTATAAAGATGGCAAATACGATTTGGCTGGTGAAGGTCGTGTGTTCACCACTAATGAGTTCTCAGATTATTTGGCGGATTTGGCTGCAAAATACCCAATCATTTCTATTGAAGACGGTAAAGATGAAAGTGACTGGGCTGGCTGGGCAGATCTTACCCAAAAAATTGGCCATAAAATCCAATTGGTAGGTGATGATCTGTTTGTAACCAATACCAAAATTTTAAAAGAAGGTATTGATAAGAAGATTGCCAACTCGATCCTGATCAAATTCAATCAGATTGGTTCTTTGTCAGAAACACTTGATGCCATCAAAATGGCACAAGATGCTGGTTACACTGCAGTAATTTCTCACCGTTCAGGTGAAACTGAAGATACCACCATCGCTGATTTGGCGGTAGCAACGGCTGCCGGGCAAATCAAGACTGGCTCCCTGTGCCGTTCAGACCGCGTTTCCAAATATAATCGCCTGTTGCGTATTGAAGCTGAATTGGGTGCTGCTGCTCCTTATAAAGGTCGCGCAGAATTCAAATCTTAAAATAATAAAAAAACAAAGGTCGATTGTTCGGCCTTTGTTTTTTTGTAATAAATAATTGCTTTTAACGTTTAAAAAGACCGCACAAATGTTATGAAATGGCTGCTAGGTATATTGATTATAGTGCTTGTCTCGCTGCAATACCGTCTGTGGGTCGGTGATGGCAGTCTGGCTCAAGCGCATCGCTTGGAAGCCGATATCAAATTACAGCAAGCAGAGAATGACCGTATGCGCGAGCGTAATCGTATTTTGGATGTTGAGGTAGAAGAATTAAAAACAGGCCTTGATACTATTGAAGAACGAGCGCGCAACGATATCGGTTTAATAAAAAAAGACGAAACTTTTTTTATGATTTTGGATGAAGAGCAATAGTTGATACCGACTATATTTTATTAACTGTCCAATTTCGATATTTCCTCCATGAGTCACTCACATTTTTCCAGAGTCCCCGCTTATTGGATTGTCGTCCCCGCTGCGGGTATCGGCACCCGGATGGGAGCGGTCTGCCCCAAACAATATTTACCACTTGGTGGAAAAACTGTTATCGAGCACACCTTGGAGCGTTTGTTAACCCTGCCCGATGTTGCCGGTATCTATCTTGTGTTGGGCGCTGAAGATACGTACTGGGATAATTTACCTCTTGCACAAAATAAGCGCATTAGTCGCGTGACTGGCGGCGCTGAGCGTTGCGATTCGGTATTAAATGCCCTTGCACAATTAAAGGATAAAACGGCTCCCGATGATTGGGTGCTGGTACATGATGCTGCTCGCCCATGTATCCAGGTGCAGAGCATTCTGAAGTTGATTGAGCAAGTAAAAAATCATCCGGTGGGTGGCATATTAGGTGTGCCGGTCAGCGACACTTTAAAGCAAGTCGCGGATTCAGTGATCCATTCGACTGCAGATCGCCAGTTGTTGTGGCAAGCGCAAACACCACAAATGTTTCGGTTGGAATTGTTGCGTAATTGTTTACAGCGCGCCTTGGCGGAAGGAAAACGGATTACCGATGAATCGTCTGCACTCGAATGTTATAACTATCAACCATTAATGGTTCAGGGGCGCAGCGACAATATAAAAATTACACGCCCGGAAGATCTGGCAATTGCTGCAATGCTCTTGCAACAACAAAGTTTAGCTCGCTAATTCTTGATTATCATTACGGAATTTTAATATGTCTATGCGTATTGGTCATGGCTACGATGTCCATGCTTTTGGCTCCGGCGATAAAATTGTCATTGGTGGTGTGGTGATCCCGCACCATCATGGTTTGGTCGCACACTCTGACGGTGATGTCCTTTTGCACGCATTGTGCGATGCGCTACTTGGTGCCGCAGCATTAGGTGATATTGGCAAGCATTTTCCTGATACGGATATGCAGTACCGCAATGCGGATAGCCGTTCTTTGTTGCGGATGGTCTATGCGAAAGTAGGGCAGTCAGGGTGGAAAATTGTCAATGCGGATATGACAATCGTTGCACAAGCACCGCGTATGGCTACTTATATTCCCCACATGGTTGAAACTATTGCCGCTGATTTGCAGAGTGAAGTAAATCAAATTAATGTCAAAGCAACAACCACCGAACGCTTGGGTTTTACCGGGCGCGAGGAGGGTATTGCTTGTTACGCGGTAGTACTATTAGAACCTGTTTAGGCCAGATTGGCCACAGAACGGATTGTATTTTTTAAATTTATTTCATTAGACAGGTATCGTTTTGACAGAATTTTCCTTGGAGTTTCCTCGCGCTTATGGTGCGTTAACAGCAACTGCTATTTTTCGCGCTCAACCTGAGGATTTTCAGGTGGATGAGGAATTGGGATATAGTCCTTCCGGTTTGGGCGAGCATGTTTTTTTGCACATTTGTAAGCGCGGTGAAAATACTGCCTGGGTTGCTGGAAAGATTGCCGAGCTCGCCAATGTTAACGTAAGTGATGTTGGATACTGCGGACGCAAAGATCGTCATGCGGTCACTGCGCAATGGTTTAGTGTATATCTTCCGAAAGCCCCGGAACCTGATTGGACATTGCTGAACACCGAGTCGATCCAACTTTTATCCACATCCAGGCATCAACATAAGTTGCGCCGTGGCGAGCACCAGCGAAATAATTTTGTGATTCGTTTGCGCAATGTACAAACGCAAGATCGCAATTTGTTGCAACAAAAAATCGACATTATTTTTGCGCAAGGTGTTCCCAATTATTTCGGCGAACAACGTTTTGGTTTGGGTGGGAATAATTTACGGGAGGCAGAAGCTATTCTCGTTGGCGGAAAGCGTTATCGTGACAAACAAAAACGTGGGCTAATGCTGTCGGCGGCGCGCTCCTATTTATTCAATCAGGTTTTGTCGGCGCGGGTGCATGCTGATAATTGGACGGCTTTGCTGGAAGGTGAAATAAACCCACAGTCTTCGGGTCCTTTATGGGGAAGAGGTAGGCCATTGGTGTCCGGTGCTTTGCTGGAATTGGAACAAAATGCATTGGCTGGATGGGCTGCCTGGTGTGATGGACTTGAACACGCTGGATTATCGCAAGAGCGTCGCGCACTACAATTAATTCCGGATAATTCACATTGGTCCTGGGCGGAAAATGATTTGGTTTTGCGGTTTTCATTGGGCGCAGGAGAATTTGCTACCGCTATTTTACGTGAGCTTGCTGATCTGCAAAGCCAGGTTGATGAGGCACCTGATCCGGGCTAGCGGGAAACAATGCAACGCTATGCTATAGTTGTTGCTTTGGTTGTTTGGGTGCCAGGTAGATTCAAAATTATATGTAGTATTGCTGTGGAAATGAGAGAGGAACCAAGATGACCAACTTATTGATGCAAGGTGTAGGTATGACCTCGCTACGCACCCGTGAGCGTCTTATCCAGCGTTTGCGTGATCAGGGAGTAACTAACATGCGCGTATTGGATGTATTACTCAATACTCCGCGGCATATTTTTCTCGACGAAGCCCTTGCACACCGCGCTTATGAAGACACCGCGCTTCCCATCGGTCATGGTCAGACGATTTCCCAACCTTATATTGTGGCGCGTATGACTGAAATCTTATTGGGGGCTGCGGGAGGCAAGCTAAACAAGGTTTTGGAAGTAGGTACTGGTTCTGGCTATCAGACAAGTGTCCTGGCGCAATTGGTTCCAAATGTCTACAGCGTGGAGCGTATTAAACCTTTGCAAGATAAGGCCAGAGATCGTTTGCGGCAGCTAGGTCTGCGCAATGTGCAGTTGCGTCACGCTGATGGTGGTTTTGGTTGGCCAGAGGCCGGTCCTTATGACGCTATCCTCAGTACCGCTGCTCCCCAGGCAGTCCCGGATGAATTGTTGAAGCAACTCGCACCTGGTGGTGTACTGGTTATCCCGATTGGGGGTAGGGACCAGCAATTACACCTGATTCTGCGCGATGGTGAAACTGACAACTACATCACCCAAATATTAGAACCGGTAAAATTTGTTCCTTTCCTTTCAGGTACTTCGCGCTAATATTTAATCTCAAGTCTGCGATCGGGGTCGTTCAAACAAATTTGACATTAGAAGTGCACCAGGAATGGTTGGGAAGTGTGCGAATCTACCCATTTCAACTATGGTTTAGTCGTATGAAACCCCCTTTTTGTGCACGTTTTTATAAATATATTAGATAATTTTAAAATAAATTTTGAGTATTAAGTTCTAAATCTTATAAGAGTGATCAGAAAGCAACTATAGGTCTTGAGTGATTTCATGCCGCGAGCGCGATTCAATTACCAGGTAAATCCCCTAAAACTGTTCATAATATTGATCACCTGTTTTTTGTTTGTTGCCTGTGCCTCCCACTCTCCCGCACCTGTTATAGATAGATCCAAAAATTTCGCCAATCGTCCGAGGACACATGTAGTCATTCCTGGAGATACATTATTTTCTATCGCTTGGCGCTATGGTTTGAAGTATGAAATTCTCGCAAAACATAATGGTATTTCTCCTCCTTATACAATTCGTCCGTCACAGGTGATCCGTTTGGATGTGGTTGCCCCTGTAACGTCTTTAACAGCAAAGCAGCAAGCTGAAAAGCGCGTTATCACTGCTAAACCGGCTGTTCGTGGAAACAATCAGAAATCGACTCCAACCGGTAAAAACAATAGTGTTCGTCAAGAAAATAAAACAGTTGCCGCAAAAAGCAAGACTGATAAAACCCAGGCATGGAGCGCACCACAATGGCGCTGGCCGGTAAAGGGGCCATTAATTTCATCATTTCAGGGCACTAATGCCTTAAATAAGGGTATTGATCTTGGCGGCAAATTGGGAGAGCCTGTGCTTGCAGCTGCTGGTGGACAGGTTGTTTATTCTGGAAGCGGGTTGCGAGGATACGGCAAATTACTGATCGTAAAGCATAATGAAACCTTCCTTAGTGCCTATGCCCACAATGATAGGTTGCTAGTAAAAGAAGGTGATTTTGTTAAAGCTGGACAAAGAATTGCCGATATGGGTTCGAGTGGTACCGATAGAGTAAAGCTTCACTTTGAAATTCGTCGTGATGGTACACCGGTAGATCCTTTAAAGTTTCTGCCACGACGCTAAAGTGTCACACTCATAAGTTAGAACGGGAACTTGTGGGTAATCTCCAAACATATGGCATCTATGTTTAGGGGTACAGCTTGAGCGAGCTGGATGACTTATAAAAGCCAGCCGGTTAAATAAAAATTGATGAAGGGGCTGAAAAAATGACTTTACAAAATACGGACTCAACCACATTTGATCGCGATGATGTTTTTATTGCTCCGGATGTAGAGTTGGATGAAGCAGAATTGATGTTGGCAGAAGAGGATGATGACTTACCCAAGCCTTCTGCATTAAATGCAAATGAACGTATTATTGATGACAAGTATAATAAAACGCTTGATGCTACCCAGATTTATCTCAATGAAATCGGATTTTCCCCCCTCCTTAGTGCTGAAGAAGAAGTATTTTTTGCCCGCAAGGCATTAAAAGGTGATGAAGCCGCACGTAAGCGCATGATTGAAAGTAACCTTCGCCTTGTTGTAAAAATCTCCCGTCGGTATGTAAATCGTGGCTTGGCTCTTCTCGATTTGATCGAAGAAGGTAATCTGGGTTTGATCCGTGCTGTTGAAAAGTTTGATCCTGAGCGTGGTTTCCGCTTCTCGACCTATGCTACCTGGTGGATTCGCCAAACCATTGAACGTGCGATCATGAACCAGACTCGCACTATTCGTTTGCCCATCCACGTTGTGAAAGAATTAAACATCTATTTGCGTGCAGCACGTGAGTTGTCGCAAAAGTTGGATCATGAGCCCACTCCTGAGGAAATCGCTAATCTTCTGGAAAAACCGGTTGCAGATGTTGAGCATATGCTTAGTCTGAACGAACGTGTTACATCAATTGATGCACCAATTGGCAATTCATCCGATCGCGCGATTGTAGATACGATTGCTGATACTCACGTATCCGATCCAGCTGCGCTTTTGCAAGATGCTGATCTAACCACTAGTCTCGATCATTGGTTGGATGAGTTGACCGAAAAACAACGCGAAGTGCTTGCTCGTCGTTTTGGTCTGCGCGGATATGAAGTCAGCACCCTTGAAGAAGTGGGTCTCGAAATTGGTTTGACTCGTGAGCGTGTACGTCAAATCCAGGTGGAAGCGTTGAAACGATTGCGCGACATTATGGAAAAACAGGGTCTGGATAGCGCGGCTCTGTTTAGCGTATAAATGATCTGATATAAATAGTGCTTTGTTCTAAAACCCCTGAGTCGAAACTCGGGGGTTTTTATTTGTAGGTTAAAACCCTTCAGTTGTTTGCATCGCCCATAAATGTGCAGCAACCAATGCGCGCCAAGGTGAAAATTCGGCGAGCCACAGCCTTGTAGCTTCCTCATCGGGCTTTTCAATAGTGTTTAGTAGCCGCTGCAAACTGCGCCGCACAGCTACATCGCCGTGCAATGAACCATCAAGCCAGCCGAATCCGCGCAGTAGGGTGTAGCTAACGGTCCATGGACCTATACCGCGGACCTGGATCAATGCATCGTAAATATCCGAGGCCGCCAATTTATTTCCTTGCCAATAATCATGGAGCCATTGATCGAGTGGTAAGCCTCCAGTATGGATATTTTTGCCTAACTCTATCACTGTGCGGGCTTTGGATTGCGAAAATCCCAGCGGGCGTAAATCGTCTTCTGTAAAAGCAACAATTTGTGTTGCACTGGGATAGCACCAGATTCCAGATGAATGTTGTATGCCTGCACGTTGGATTAATTTACGTCGCACAGAAACTGCTGCACTCACGCTGATCTGTTGGCCAATTATTGCCCAGGTCAAGGCTTCAAATGTGGTCGCCGCTTGCGGGACACGCAAGCCAGCTTGACGGGCAATCAATAAATTGAGTTGCGGATGAGCTTCAGCAATTTTTTCAAAATCATCTATTGTTTGGTTAAGGCCGAGCATATGTTGTGCGTGTTGTTGTAAATGGAGCTTACCTTTTTCTTCATTCAGCTTCTTTCGGCCTGAATCTATTTGAAGCTCTACCTCCACGCGTTTTTTTGCAAATGTAAATGTGATGCAAGCGGGCTTGTTTTGCCAAATGATTCCTTTTTGTAATCGGTTTTCGCTGGTGATTTCGGCGAGCATTTGTGCATCGCGCTGATGGAATGCTAAAAAATCGGAGATACGGAAATTACTCGGTAGTGAAATGCTGGCTTCAATTTTGGTCGGCATAGGGATGTATAGTCGGGATGAATTATGGTTTGGCTAATTCTGCTTCACGTTGCAATAATTTTTGTTTGCGTTCTGCTCCCCAGCGGTAACCGGATATATTCCCATCGCTCCGTACCACTCGATGGCAGGGAATAATGACTGCAATTACATTTGCTGCGCAAGCTCCCGCTACGGCGCGTATTGCATTAGGTGATCCAATAGCTTCCGCTATTTCACTATAGCTGCGTGTCTCACCGGCGGGGATTTGCTGCAGCGCATGCCAAACTCGCTGTTGAAACAAAGTGCCGCGGATGTCCAATGGCAATGTCAGGACGAGTTGTGGCTGCTCGATCAGATCAATGATTTGCGCCACTATTTTTTGTAACCTGCAATCACCCGCGATAAGCGTTGCCTTGGGAAAACGTTGTTGTAGATCTTTGAATAAATGTTGGTTCTCGTCGCCCAGCAAAACAGCGCATATACCTTTTTCGCTTTGCGCTACGAGGATAGTACCGAGTGAACATGTATCCAGGGCAAAATAAATAGCCATTGCAGGTTGTCCCCTGAATTCAATCGAGGCAGGTCGGGATTCGTATTGGCGACGATGGGCTTTGGCATAAGCTTTAGGTGTTAAACCTGTTGCTGCTTTAAACAAACGCTGCAAATGATAACTACTAATCCCTGAATAACCGGCAAGCTCGGCAAGGCTGGGTTCTTGTGTAGCGTTTTCAATAAAACGACATAAATTGATAATGCGCTCTGTTTGCAACGCGTCGCTGCGTAAGTGCTGCGGGTGGCAGCGTTTGCACGGGCGAAAGCCTGCGGCGTCTGCCTGGATATGATCATTAAAAAAACGCACATTGTCAGGATTAGGGCGACGCGAAGGGCAACCAGGCCGGCAATAAATGCTGGTGGAGATGACCGCATAGACAAACTGGCCGTCGGCGCTAGTGTTCCCCAGTAATAACCAGCGCGGATCTGCGAGCGTGTCAGTGATTTTTGTAGTCATAGCAATGATTGGGTGATAGAGGTTGGGGTTACTCTAACCATAAAGCGGGCCTCTTACATCCCAAATGTTGCTATCACATTCGAAATTTATTGTGCTTGGCGGTTGAGTAATTGCGGCAGGCAGAGACATAACAATAGCAGTGTTGCGAGAATTACCAAGGGGCCGCTGCCATGTACCATAAACGGTGTCCAATCTTTTACCGCATGGATCACACCGGTAAAGGTCTGTGCCTTGAATGAATCGCTGCGGCTGAGGATTTCGCCATGATTATCGATAATGGCACTCGGGCCATTATTGGTACTGTAAATAAGATAGCGGCCGGTTTCGAGCGCGCGCATTTGTGCCATTTGCATAAATTGTTTCGATTGGATTGAGTCGAGAAACCAACCGAGGTTATTCACACTTAACAACACTTGTGTTTCTTTAGCAGATTGAGCAATTAAATCCGGATATACAATTTCATAGCAAATTGCCGGAGTAATACGCACACCCTTGGCAATTAGTCCATGTTGGTCTTGTGGCCCTAAATGAATAAAAGATGTGGGTAGATTAAAGAATTCAATCAATCCGCGTACTTGTTGTTCCAACGGGACATATTCACCAAAAGGTACCAATCGACGCTTGTGATAAAAGCCATAACCTTGACCGAGTCCGGCAACGGAGTTGTAATATTTTTGCTTGTCGCGATCTTTATAGATCACGCCAGTGAATAGCGCTGTGTCATGTTCAGCTGCTTTGGTATTCATCTCTTCCAAAAAAGGTAAGGCGTCGTGATAAGTAAGCGATGTTGGAATAGCAGCCTCCGGCCAAATCAACCAATCATTGGTCCATAGATCGGTACTGAGATCGCGTAATTGATCGAGTGCTGCAATGGTAGTGCCTTGGTTAAAGCTAAGTTTAATGCTCTGGTCAACGTTGGGTTGCACCATACCAATTTTTATTGGTGTTAGATCGGGTTCCGCCCAAGTAATACTTTTCAGCGTTGCACCGGCAATCCAAAATATTGCACAGCAGCCAGTTGCGATGATCAATTTTATTTTTTTTGTTTTTTCGCTTTTGAAGCACCAAACCCATTCCGCAATGATGCCGGTGCTCAATACCAGGATAAATCCAATACTAAAGACGCCACCAATTGGCGCCCAGCCAGCAAGCGGTGTTGTCAGGTGCGCGTAGCCCAAGAAGAGCCAGGGAAATCCGGTCAAAAACCAGGTGCGCATCCACTCGCCCAGCAGCCAGCACGCGGGCAGGGCAATAATTAAACCGAGGGGGTGGCGATTAAACCAGCGCCCGAAAATATAAAAAGGCACCACAAAAATAGCGGCCATAAAACAGGCGAAGATAAAAACAAGAATGCTGGCAAACATTGGTGATGCGCCACCAAAGTTATGGATGCTCACGTAAATCCAGTGAATACCCGCCCCATAAAATCCGATTCCGAACGCAAAACTGCGCCAGAGAATTCTTTGAAGCGATTGCTCTTTTATCAAGAGTGCCAATGCAGTCATGCTGACAATAGTAATTGGCCAAATGTTGAAGGGCGCAAAACTGAAGGTGATCAAACTACCGCTGAGCAATGCAATCAACAGCGCTAATGATGGGTGGAGATTCAGGATTTTATCAGGCATGGATATGATCTGGTGGGTGTCCGGTTAAAAAAATCCCGCCGGTTGGCGGGATTGATATTGGGTACATGTGTAGCAGGTTAATCGTTTAGTATCGTCAGGCGTAGTAAATGAATTTGGCGATTATCGGCATAGAGAACACGGAATCGCATATTGTCCATTTGCATGACTTCATTGCGTTTGGGCAGGTGACCAAATTCTTGCATGAGTATGCCGCCGATGGTGTCAAAATCTTCATCGCTGAATTCTTTATTAAAGAAATCATTGAAATCTTCGATTGGAGTCAAAGCTTTAATAATGTAATCATTTTCACTGACGCGTTTGATAAAATCTGTTGCTTCTTCTTGCGCGTCGGTCTCGTCTTCAATTTCGCCGACAATTTCTTCCAGGATATCTTCAATTGTAAGCAAGCCGGTAATGCCACCATATTCGTCCATCACCAATGCCATATGGTAGCGGTTCTCCCGGAATTCGCGCAGCAATACGTTGACGCGTTTGCTTTCAGGAATGATGGTAGCAGGTCGCAAAATGGTTTCAAGATTGAAATTATCCGTACCTTTTAGCGCAAGCGGCAACAAATCTTTCGCCAGTAGGATGCCTTTTACGTCGTCAATATTTTCACCAATAACAGGGAAGCGCGAGTGGCCTGATTCAATCAGCTTTGGTAAGTATTCTTGCGGCGAGTCTTCAAGGCGGATAGCCACTATGTGCGAGCGTGGAACCATGATCTCGCGCGCTTGCAAAGATGACACGTCCAGTGCGCCTTCAATAATACTAAGGGCTTCCTGGTCCAATAATTGGTTGTCTGCTGCGTCCTTGATGATTTCCAGCAGTTCATCGCGGGATTTAGGTTCCGCACTGAACGCGTGGAGCAGTTTGTCCAGCCAGGATCGCTCGTGTTTTTCAGTAGTGGTGCTACTCGGATGGTCGTCCGACATGATGTAATTTCCCAAGGTCTTTTATTCTTCAGTAATGTCTTGATAGGGGGCAGGATACCCTAAACCCGTGACGATTTGGGTTTCCGTGGTTTCCATGGTTTCTGCTTCTTCGTCTCCGATATGGTCAAAGCCCAGCAAATGGAGGGTGCCGTGAACCAACATGTGCGCCCAATGTGCGTGCAGGGTTTTTCCTTGCTCCTTTGCCTCGTGTTCCACAATGGGAGCACAAATCACCAAATCGCCGAGCAAAGGGATACCAACCTCTTCTGCGATATCGGCTGGGAAAGAGAGCACATTAGTTGGATAATCTTTACCACGATATTGCTGGTTTAGCTCTTGGCCTTCTTCTTCGTCGACGATATAAATACTGACTTCGGCAAGCTTAAGCTCCTGGCTATGTAAGGCCGCTGCAACCCAACGTTCCAACTCAGCCAAAGGAGGAATCTGCAGGCTTTGGCTGTTGCTTTCTACATCTATCTGATAGGTCATGGTTATTTACTGGTCTTGCTTCGGCTGTTGTTGTTCAAAGGCTTCGTAAGCTTCCACGATGCGCTGGACAATCGGATGGCGTACCACATCTTTGGAAGTGAAATGGGTAAAGCTGATGCCATTGACGTTATCCAATACCTCAATTGCGTGGCGCAGGCCAGAAGCCATACCCCGTGGTAGGTCAATTTGGGTTGGATCACCGGTAATTACAGCCGTAGTACCAAAACCGATGCGGGTAAGAAACATTTTCATCTGCTCGCGGGTTGTATTCTGGCTTTCGTCGAGGATAACAAAAGAATTGTTCAGGGTGCGGCCGCGCATAAATGCAAGGGGAGCGACCTCAATAACGCCGCGCTCCATCAATTTGCCGACGGTGTCGAATCCCAACATCTCAAACAGGGCATCGTAGAGCGGGCGCAAATAGGGGTCGACTTTTTGGGCAAGGTCACCGGGTAGGAAACCGAGTTTTTCACCCGCTTCGACCGCTGGACGTACCAGCAGGATACGTTCAATTTCATTTTTCAGCAGGGCTTCTACCGCGCAGGCCACGGCGAGGTAGGTTTTGCCGGTACCGGCCGGGCCTATACCGAAGTTGATATCGTGCCTTTGCACGGCCCGCACATAGCGCTGCTGGTTTAAACCACGTGGTTTGATCGTGCATTTCTTGGTGCGAATGAGGGTAATACTACCTTCATTACCACCTTGATCTTGTGGGTCAGCTGCAGGCGAATCGCCAGCCAGCGCTTGGGTCTCAGCGTTGTCCAGTTTTTCCATAAGTTGTTCTATACCAGAGGTTTGCAGTGCTAAATGCACTTCATCGGGGGTTAGTTCGCTTTGTTCTGTCGTCAAATAAAGATTGCGTAGCAGTTCAGCGCCCGCGCGAATTTTACTTAAAGGGCCGGTAAGCTCAAATTCACCTCCGCGATGGCGGATTTCTATCTCCAGGCGCTCTTCAATCTGGCGCAGATGCTGGCCGAGAAGGCCGCAGAGATTCGCAAGGCGACGGGTATCACTCGGTTCCAACGTTAATGGCTGGGTGATAATTTCCGGGGGGCTGGTTACATGGGTATTCAAAATGGTTGATTAGCTCTTTCTGCACGAGGAAAAGTAAGACTAAACCATTCAGCGAGAGGGATAAAGCCTAAATTGCAGCGGAATAAATGCTGAGCATTCACTAATGGTAGCGGTCTATCACTATTCATTAACTAACCCTTTGTATTTAATGATTTTTCTCATTCTGCGCCTGATAAATCCGGGGCGTTAATCGCCCCGGTGAAGAGGGCCTCAGGATTTAACTTGCAAGTTATTTATAACCCCTTTTACATCATTATGTTTCGCTGCTATAGCCTGCGCTAATGCTTTCTGCTCAGGGGATTTAACTTTGCCCGATAAGGTCACTTTATCATTGAGGGTGTCCACATCAATATTCAACCCTTCGATATTCTTGGAGGCCAGCAGCTCGGCTTTGATCGCTGCGGTTGTCGAAACATCTTCCACGTATTGGGCAAAATTACGGCCTTCCGACGTAGTCGCTTCGCCCGCCGCCGTTGGTTTTTCAACAACTTTTATTTTATTTATTACTGAGTCGATACCTTCAACGCCCAACGCAATATTTTCCGCAAGTTCTTTTTCAATGTCAGAAAAAACTTCCCCATCAAGCGTAGCCATATTGTTGTCAACACGAATATCAATGTCGAAGGGATTGAGATGTTTATTAAGCATCAGGGCTGTTTCAACCTTGCTCTCAATCCAGCCGTCCTTAAATGCAGATTTACTATCTTGCCAGGTTTGCTCACTGTCTTGTTTGAATTCAGCCCAAAACTCAGCTGCGGGTTTCTTTTCTGTATAGGTTTGACTACTGGTACTGGATTTTTCGTTGGCTGCAATCGCTGTCATTGATGCGGTTAATATGAACGCGCTCAGCGGCTTGACAATGAAGTATGGAAATATAATTTTCATAGTGTTCTCCTTTAGATTACTGTTTTTCAACAACTAAAAGACGAAACAGCAAATTAAAAAAAGTGAAGGACTCGCTTCTTTTAAAGGGCCCGCATCCAAGTAATGCTGATTTTGTGCCAAACTTTTTAAAAATGCGGGCAAAACCTTTTCTACGTTGGGTTTCCATGAGTCGGGTCTCTTTATCGTCGCACCGGTAAGCTTGGGTTTAGTTGCAATAACTACAAAATTTGTAAATTTTTAATGCTTTCATTATTCGAGATTTAATAATTAATGATTTTCATCCCGTTGCCTGAGGTTATTCATCAGGTTGGATTTATTGCTGCGACCCCCCCCCAGATGTTGTACGCAACTCTATGCCCCGATGTATTAAACCTCCTTCTTTTCATAGTAATTTCAAGCGATTTTCTACCTTAGGTTTGAAATTCATGTCGTCCGTATTGTTATATTTTAACGGGCGTGGATTATCACTTTTTTTTCTTAGCATACCCTCAGAAATAACAAAATATAAAGGTTTTTCACGAAATGGTTGAAGGTAATTAACCTGAACGCTTAAATAAAGGAGAATCACCATGCTCTATTATTCATTGGTATTTTTTATTATTGCTATTGTCGCCGGTCTTTTAGGTTTTGGCGGCATCGCAGGTGCGGCAACAGGAATAGCGCAAATATTGTTTTTCGTTTTTTTAGTGTTGTTCGTGTTATCGCTTATTTTTGGTCGTCGCCGTCTTTAATCCATAATCTTTTCAATGGAATTTTTAGCCGTTTAAACTATCTTCAATATGCTTATTAATAATCTGAGAGGTAATACCCATGGCTATTCAATCTTCAATAACTAGCAATTCAGTTACAGGTAAAGAAAACAGCAAAGTCGAAGATATTTCTTTGGCAGAAGCTATTGCGCAATTTAAAGAAGCCA
>JAJQJO010000305.1 GCA_021323495.1 Cellvibrio sp.
CTCGATTAAAGTGACTGGCCATACCGACTCAACCGGCGGTGACAAAATCAACCAGCCGTTAAGCGAGCGTCGTGCTGATAGTGTCGCTATGTACCTGCGTAGCCAGAAAGTAAACAGTGCCCGCATCCAATCTTACGGTTATGGCTCACGCTACCCGGTAGCCAGTAACGACACCGCCTCAGGCCGCGATGCAAACCGTCGTGTTGAGCTGGAGTTGGTGCCTAACGAATAGTTACCACTAGTTTTACGAGAGCCGCCCGGGTTTCCGTGGCGGCTTTTTTATTGGGGAAATTTATAAAAATTATATAAATCAATATATTAAGTAATAGGTGCTATTTTTTTAGCATATTTAGCTTGACTAAAAACGGCGCAGTGCTAGTTTATTAGCATGATGCTAAAAAAATAGCACAACAAGCTTTCGTTAATATGAGGGTAAGTTATGACACTCGACGACCTGGATAAAACCGCCTCATCCCGGCTAAGCCGCCGTGAGCGGCAAATTATGGATGCTTTGTTTGAGGCCGGCGAACTATCAGCCCAGGATGTGCGCGCTGCGATTCCCGATGCGCCTGGCTATTCAGCAGTGCGCGCATTACTCGCTAAATTGGTGGAGAAAAAAATTGTCGATTTCCGCGAGGATGGACCGCGCTACATTTATTTTCCCGTTATTGCACAAGAAGAAGCGCGCACCTCGGCGTTACAAAAAATGTTGAAAACATTTTTTGGCGGATCGACCGCTGCGGCCGTAAATGCACTCCTGGGGATGAACAAAGACAAACTCAGTGTCGAGGAAATTAACCAGTTGCAACAGGCAATTGATGATGCTGCAAAAACTGAATTGAAATAATAATATCGGGGCAGTGTTATGAACCCATCCATTTTCATCAATGTAATTATTACCGGTTTGCTCAAGCCATTAATGATGTTATTAGTGATCGGGATCTTGTGGATGTTGTTGCGCAAAAAATCTGCCGCCTTGCAGCATTTTGTACTGAGCCTGGGTGTTATGAGCATTTTATTATTGCCATTCTGTGCGGGGATGCTACCTCACATTGAGTGGACGCGCTTCCCATCGTTGGCGAATATTATGCTGGTCCCGGTGAGCTGGTTTGAAGGGGTAAATTCATGGCTGCAGGAACATGTAAGTCAGCAGGCCCTGACTATTGTTATCGGAATTTATTTGTTGGTTGCAACCTGGTTGTTGTTTTATCTGCTGTTGGGGATCCTGGGACTTGCATGGCAAACCCGTCACGCACAAAAAATAAAATCATCAGGATTAATTAACCAGCTGGAAGAGTTGCGCGAATTAATGGATGTCTCACGCAATATTGATCTGGTCAGTTCATCCTCGATAGGTTCACCCCAGACTTGGGGCTTGTGGCGTCCGGTGATAATGTTGCCACGCGAAGCACTTTTATGGGATCAGGATAAACAACTCAGTGTATTGGTTCACGAGTTGGGTCATATTACCCGCTGGGATTGGCTTACTACCTTACTGGTAAAAATTACCTGCGCCTGTTTTTGGTTTTTGTTGCCGCTCTGGTGGATCGCGCAAAAAATTTATCAGCAAGCAGAAGTCGCTTGCGATGATTACATTTACAAATTGCGCAATAAACATTTGACTTATGCACAGAATTTACTCGCCATCGCAACGAGTGATACAAACAACCCGCAGGTAACACACGGATTGCAAATGCGCGGCCAATCACCTGTTTTCCTGCGTATTATGGCGGTGTTGGATCAACAGCGGCCGCATCAACCCGTACCCATGGAAGCGGCACAGTATTGGTATATTTGCACCGGGTTTTTGTTGGTGTTGATTGCTGGTGTGCAACTTATGCCCTTGCCACAGCAGTTGCGCACCTTCACTATTGAATTTGCACGGGTCGATTTCCCTCAAGCAGATACCATTGGGATTGAAAACGAGGGTGTGCGTACCGAGCAATTTAGCTGGGAGTTATTGCAGCAACTAAAATCTACCCGCTATGAACAACCGTCTGCACCTGAGTGGGATACCGATATAGAAAGCCTGCGCATTCAGGTTCCCAAACCGACTAAACACGAACTCCAGCAAATGGCTGCGCAACAATCTGCGGTTGATTTTCTGCATGAAAGATCACGCCTAATACCCGATATCCAGGTTGAAGGTTTTTTACCTCTGGAAATGGTCACGCCTGAATATCCCGTCGTTGCTTTAAATAAAGGTATTGAAGGATGGGTGCAAGTCAAATTCACAATAGCTACTGATGGAACTATTGCTGATCCCGTTATCATCGCGCATTCACCAGGGCGAATATTTGACCGCGCCGTATTAGCGGCCTTAAAAAAATCACGCTACCGGCCACAATTATTGGATGGTGAGCCAGTAGTGATACAAGGTGTTACCGAATTATTCCGTTTTACCCTCACTTCGAATGGACAGGATATTCCTGCCCAAAAACTCCGACGATAATTTTCGTCACTCCATAACCTGATCCAAAAATAACTTTTTTAAATGGCTCTCTACCGGGCGGGGCCTTTTATTGCCTGGAAAAATGTCACTGTGAGGATTTCACTATGAATAAATTAACTGCTCCAGTATTACTTGATGCTGAACCAATGCAGGTATCATCGTTTGTGCGTGCATTAGTTGTTATACCGGCTGCACTACTGATGACTGTGTCCCTTCTCTATGCGATGCATTATTTAATTCACAATGACTACCCTGAAGTGGTAGATGATCCGGTTGAAAAAATTCCCGGATTTATTATGGATACACCTCCACCTATTGCGGTGAGGGAAGAACAACCTCCGGTGCGCCCTGTGGAGCAACAATTACCGCCACCGGTTAATCATATGGAGCCACCGGAAGGTGTTATCGATGAGCCCGGCCTGAATTTTAACGATCCTGTTGTCGGCCATCCACCGATTACCGGCGTGGTTGGTTTGGGCGGACAAATGGTGCCTTTTATTAAAATTGCACCCCAGTACCCGGCGAGTGCAGCAGCTAAAGGTATCGAAGGTTATGTCGATGTGATTTTTGATGTGACCGAGATAGGCTCTACCGACAATATTCGAATTATTGGTTATGTCCCTTCAGCGGTATTTAACAAAAGTGTTATTAAAGCGGTGAAGGGCTGGAAGTACAAACCCAAGGAAATTGATGGCGTCACAGTGAGGACGCCGGATGTAAGGGATCGCATTCGCTTTGCGATGGAAAAATAACCTCGGCGACGCGGGTATCAGAGCAAAAGTTGCGGGCATCGGGCAACAAATAGATAATGCCAAACTCTATTTGTCGCCCAGTATTATTTTATGTCCGAGCCGCTTGCTATTCTTTGTAATGAACCTGATCGCTACGCGCAGGCGGAACAATTTGCCGGGCTTTTGCAGTCTCCGTTATTACTCAACCAAACTCCTGAATCGATTGTTGAATATGATTTTGTAGTACTGTTTTCCTCCGCAGCGATTGTATTGCAACAAACTGGACGCAAAGCTCCCGGGCCAATTATCGCGGAGTTTACCGAAGGTGCAGTTGATCATCGGCGTAAATTCGGCGGCGGCAAAGGGCAGATGATTGCGAAAGCGGTAGGGGTTAAAGCTGGAGTATATCCGCGCGTATTGGATGCAACCGCCGGTATGGGCAAAGACAGTTTTGTGCTGGCCACGTTGGGTTGCGACGTCACAATGATAGAGCGCTCACCGGTTGTGCATTTGTTATTGCAAGATGGTTTGCTGCGCGCGCAAGAATTTGCCCGCGCCGGGGATGCTGAGTTATTACAAGTGATCAAGCGTATGCAGCTGCTGGCGCAAGATAGTTGCCAATATCTGGAATCCCTTTCCCCGGAACAATTTCCCGATGTGATTTATCTCGATCCGATGTTTCCCGAGCGGCAAAAAACCGCTGATGTAAAAAAAGAAATGGCTGCGTTTCACTCAGTGGTGGGTAAGGATGAAGATGCTGACTCGCTCTTGCCTCTGGCGCTTGCCCGCGTCAATTATCGCGTAGTGGTAAAGCGACCGCGCAAAGCCCCGTTTTTGAATAACCAAACACCCTCCTATCAATTGGAAGGAAAGTCGAGCCGTTACGATATTTACACGGTTAAAAAACTTCCTGATGTTTTGCCTCTCGCTCCCTGAAACTCGTCACTTACTTTTTCGGCAGTTAAATAGAAAGGGTTGTCGCTATGAATTCTGCTAATGATCCCGTCGGGCTCGAATCCCTCTTTGACCAGATCGCCGATGCACTTGCTGGACCCGGCTTTATTGTTCTTGACCAACCTTTACCTGGCTCCCTGATTCAAGGATTGATCGACAATTTACACCAGCAGCAGAACTCACTTAAGCCGGCCGGTGTGGGGCGGCAGGGTGATTATCAACTTGACCAGAGTGTTCGCGGCGATGCGATCCAATGGCTGGAGCCGGGCGACCCCGCTGTCACAGAATTTTTATACTGGATGGATAAACTGCGGTTGGGTATTAACCAGCGGTTATTTTTGGGATTATTCGATTACGAATGCCATTACGCGGTTTACCAGCCGGGTGCTTTTTATCAAAAGCACCGCGATGCATTCAGGGGCAATCCGGGCCGCAAGCTATCAACCGTTTTATATTTGAACTCAGGTTGGGATCCAGTGGCCGGCGGTGAATTGGTGCTCTATGATGAAGCAGGTGCGGACCAATTGATTCGAGTCGCACCGGAATGTGGCAAATTGGTGCTATTCCTCAGCGAGGATTTTCCACACGAAGTGTTGCCTGCAACACAGTTACGTCAAAGTATCGCGGGTTGGTTCCGTATTAAACCCGTATAAACGATGCATTACTCCTTTACCAAAGGTTGGTTCGGAGGGTAAAAAAACCTCCAGTGTCAACGAGATATAAGCAATAGCTGCCAGATTCAGAAATAAGTATGCGGTCCGTATACGGGCCT
>JAJQJO010000306.1 GCA_021323495.1 Cellvibrio sp.
CCTGGGTGCATTTTCCGGTGACATTGAAGGCGACACAACCAGCCATTTTTTATCGGGTGACTCAATTAAAAAATCTTCATAAAACGCGACCGCGGATTTCATAACGGGATAAACTTCCGTTAAATATTTCCTATCGCCGCTGTACATATATTTTTCCCACAAGTGCTGGCTGAGCCAGGCACTACTGGTTGGCCACGAGCCCCATGTGTGATCTACCCCGCCGGTAATACGCCAGATATCAGTATTGTGGTGGGCCATCCAACCGCGTGCGCCATACATGGTTTTAGCGCTCTCCTGCCCGGTTATTGCCAACTCTTTGGTCATCCTGATCAGCGGCTCGTGCAACTCACTTAATTGCGTTACTTCCGCAGGCCAGTAATTCATTTCCGCATTGATATTCAATGTGTATTTACTGTCCCAGGGCGGATCCTGCCGGTGATTCCACAAGCCTTGCAAATTCGCGGGCTGGCCCCCGGGCTGTGATGATGAAATCAGTAGATAACGGCCAAATTGAAAATAGAGGCTGGTCAATTCCGGATCATGGCGCCCGGCAAATAAATGGATACGCTGGTCGGTAGGCTCCTGCGCAAATTCGCTTTTACCCAAATTCAAAGTGACACGATCAAAATACTTTTGGTAAAAATTGCTATGCGCAGTTTTACGCGCTGTGTACTGATCATTTGCAAATTGTTGCTTTGCTTGCGCGAGATACTCCCGCGAGCGCGTCAAGGCATTCGCGCTTATGTCTTTGTAATTAACAAAATTGGTTGCCATTGAAATCAGGATCAACGCTGAATCTGCATTGCTTACCACAATGCGGTTATCGCGCTGTACAAGGCTGCCGCTGCCGATGCTGACATTCAGCAGCGATGCGAGTTTAACCTGCCCCTTTATGCCTTCGTGGTCGCTGGATTGGCCTTGCATTGACAAGGTGCTATCGTCTTCCCTGCCGAAAATAACCGGGGATGGATGTGATAAACGCGCACTAAAATTGAGCTGCCCCGCTTTACTCGCCGTTAATTTAACAACTATCACTTGATCTACAAATGAACTAAATACTTCGCGGGTATAAACCACATCGTTTACGCTATAGCGTGTAGTCGCGATAGCCTTACTTATATCAAGGTCGCGATAATATCCCCGGTAATTTTTATGCGCAGGAAATTCCAGCTGTAAATTACCAGCGGTTTGATAGGGCATACCATGGGCGCCCTGGCTGGTAATTTTTTTAGCGGCTAATGCTTCCGCCGCGCGGTATTCACCCGCTGCAATTAAACGACGGATCTCGGGCAGAGCCGCCAGAGCTTGCGGGTTGAGATTATTATGCGGCCCTCCGGCCCAAAAAGTATTTTCGTTAAGCTGGATATTTTCATGCACCGGGTCGCCATGCACCATTGCACCTAACCGGCCGTTGCCTAAGGGTAATGCTTCCTCCCACACGGAGGCGGGTTGCGTGTACCAGAGCTTGTGTAATTGGTCGGCGGCGGCGCTGAAGCTTGAACAGCACAGCACGCAAAAAATAAATAGTTTTTTCACAACCTGGGTCCCCCTGAATTCTTTTTTGCTAAAAAAACGGCGCCTGGAGGCGCCGATTCTATCGCTGTGCTATTTGAGCAGCTTTTGCAAGTGCGGTTCCAATGCCTCGGCTAACAAAGCATAGCCCTTTTCATTGGGATGCAATAAATCCGGCATGACTTCTTTTGGCAAAACCCCGTCTTTGGTGAGGAAGACAGGATTCACATCGGCAAAAAATACCTTATTGTTATCACTATAATTTTCGATGATAGCGTTAATTTTTTCGTTAATCTGGCGCAGCTGTCCATCGGGTTTTTCATCGCGCGGGAAAATCGCCAGCAACAGGATTTTGGTGGCTGGCAACCGTTGTTGCAATTCGGCAATCAATTTTTTAATACCTGCTGCAGTGGTTGCCGGGTCTTCATGGCGATGACCGGTGTTATTGGTGCCGATCATTAACACCGCTACTTTTGGACTCATTCCATCTACCGCATTATGTTGCAACCGCCAGAGCACATTTTCCGTGCGGTCACCGCCAAATCCGATATTGAAAGCATTGCGTTCCGCGTAGTATTTTTCCCAAGTTTCGGCGCCTTCTTTTTCCCAGCCCTGGGTGATGGAATCACCGATAAATAGCAAATCGATTTTTTCACCTTTAGCGGCAATTGCTTGTGCATCTGCCAGTTTTTGTTGGTGACGCGGCAACCACCAGTCAATAGACCACCATTCGTTCAACAAATCAGGAGTGATGGATACTGTTTTATAATCCGGGCACGAATGCAAGGATACCTTTTCAGGGGCCTGGATTAGCAGCTCAACATTGGCCACTGTTACGTCGCCCATACCGCCCACTTCCAACGCAAATGGCATGGGTGTCGCGCTGAAATTATCCTGCCCTTGTTTAAAACAACTCAGCGGTACATACACTTTTTTCCATCCTTTACCAATCAACTCGCGCGCGGCGAGCGTAAAAGGCACGACACGATCGCAACCTTCTTTCTGGCATTCCATTTTGAAAGAGACACCACCTTTGGCGAGTTCATTGATTTTAATATCCAGCGCCAGTACGCCGGTGTTCATGTGTGCGCTTAAATCCAGTGGCTCACCACTTTCGACAGTCATGCCCGCACGCCAGGTATCTTTCCAGGTAAACGTCAACGCGTCTTCCTGTACATCTTTATCAGTGGTTTGTACTTTCACATCACCTTTTGGCAAAGCAGCAAATGCACCACTGAGAATTTGTTGGCGCTCATAATTTTCAATAAAGATATGCCAGGGCTCAAGCGGGCGACGCACATAGAGCTTGATATCTTGCGGTTCACCGCTGGCAACACCGTTTACTTGCTCAGGTAAATTTTGCGGACCCGTTTTACCGGATTGATAAGTGAGGCCATAACCCAACTTAAAGAGTGGGTGATATTTTTTATGTTGTTTGTTGAGCAGGTCCTGTAATGGCAATTGTGGCCAGGAGAAAGAAAGAGTGCCTTTGAAATCGTAATTGGGTTTGCCATCAGCCTTCGCAATTAATACATCCGCTACGCCGGCACCTTCGGAACCTGGCAACCAGGCGGCCACAAACGCATCTGATGCGTTTAGTTCCGGGTTCACCCAGAGTGGGCGACCAGATAAAAATACCGACACTACCGGAATACCCTGTGCCTGTAATTTTTTCAGCAGTGCAAGGCTTTTCTTTTTCGCGGGCTCAAATTCCAGCGTATCGCGATCACCACTGCCTTCCGCGTAAGGATTTTCACCAAACACAACAATTGCGATATCCGGCTTGTGCATGAATGAACCGTCGACCGATAGAACTGTTGTACCACCTGCGGCATCTACAGCAGATTTAATTCCAGCATAAATAGAAGTTGCGCCAGGGAAGCGGAAATTTTCTTTGGCATCAGCGACGCCTTGCCACCACACACTCCAACCACCGGCTTGTTTACCGATATTATCGGCGCCATCACCAGCAACCAAAATAGTTTGCTTGGGATTAATCGGTAAAACCTGTTTGGTATTTTTTAATAACACCAGACTTTCACGTACGGCTTGACGTGCAACGGCGCGATGCTTTGCACTACCAACTACCGATTTATCGGCAGCCAAGGCGCGCTGCGATGGTTTTTTGTCCCACAAATTCGCGCGCATTTTTACCCGCAGGATTCTGCGCACTGCATCATCCAAACGCGCCTGGGAAATCTCGCCCGATTGTACTTGTTTAAGCGTATTTTCAATCATGGCTTTCCAGTCGTAGGTCACCATCAGCAAATCAATCCCCGCATTAATTGCTTGCGGGCAGGAATCGTTGGTGCAGCCGGGAACCTGTCCATGTCCATTCCAATCACCTACCACCAGACCATCAAAGCCCATGCGATTTTTTAATACATCGGTAAGCAAATATTTATTGCCATGCATTTTTTCGCCATTCCATTCACTGAAACTGGCCATCACCGTTTGTACACCGGCATCTAGCGCGGGCACATAACCGGCGTTGTGGATTTTGACTAATTCTTTTTCAGAAATGCGCGCATTGCCCTGGTCATCACCACCTTCGGTGCCACCGTCAGCAAGGAAATGTTTGGCAGTGGCGATCACCCGATCTTCTGCTAAAAATTCTTTGGTATTGGGTCTGCCTTGTAAACCTTCCACCATCGCCTTTGCATAGTCAGCGACGAGGGCCGGGTCTTCCGAATAACTTTCGTATGTGCGGCCCCAACGATCATTTTGTGCAACCGCAAGGGTGGGTGCAAAAACCCATTCAGTGCCAGTCGCGCGCACTTCTTTCGCCGTTGCCGCACCGATTTCGCGGATCAATTCGGCGTTGTGCATTGCACCCAAACCGATATTGTGCGGGAACAGTGTTGCGCCGGTTAAATTGTTGTGGCCGTGTACGGCATCCGTGCCCCAAAAAATCGGAATGGCTTGTTTGCCATCGCTGGTATCCATGGAGGCGATATAAAGCGCATCGAGAAATGCAACCCAATCTTTTGGTTGCGCATTGTCGATACGGTTGGGCATAGAGCCACCACCATTCAACACTGAGCCCAAGTGATATTTTTTGATGTCATCCGGTGTAACCGTTTGGATTTCTGCCTGCATAATTTGCCCGACTTTTTCTTCGAGCGTCATTTTTTGCAGGATACTTTCAATTTTCGCATTGAACTCAGCGGAATCTTTTATTGGCGACTCGGCTTTCGGCCACAGCTTGATATTGGTTTTTTGTTCGGCGTGCGCAGAATAATTTATCGAAAAAATTGCGGAGGCAATAAGACCAATTGCAGCCAGTTGATGGAGTTTTTTCATTGGAGATTTTCTCTTTAATTTTTATGAGCCGTAGGTTGCTGGTGAGCCTGCGAACCGCAACATGACTATATCCAATAC
>JAJQJO010000307.1 GCA_021323495.1 Cellvibrio sp.
TACAGCGCTGCTGAAAATATGTGGCAGTTTATTAAAACCTACCAAATTGATCAGCAAAAAGGTGAATGGTTCTGGTTATCCAGCCTGCATAAACCCGATGTGGATTCCTATTACAAGGTGGGCTTTTGGAAGTGCCCCTATCATAATGGGCGTGCGATGATGGAATCCATTCGCTATTTGCAAAAGATAGCGTAAACCTCTTTTACCTTATTTTATTAACGAAGTAAAAAAAAACATGGAGACGGAAACAGGAAAATTAGCAAATGGCTGCTAGATTTATGCTCACCTATTGATTATTTGTGGAAACAGCGATGAAAAAAATAACTACTCTATTTACCAGTGTATGCTCAGTGTTATTGATGCTTTTACTGGCGGCCTGCACTAGTAAAAATGTCCAGGCACCTGCCGCGCCCGTTGCGGACGGTTTTGTCAAAGTGTCGGGTACCCATTTCGAAAAAAATGGAAAACCCTATTTTATTGCGGGCACCAATATGTGGTACGCCGCCTACCTGGGTTCATCTGCTGCGGTGGGCGACCGTGCGCGCCTTGCCAAAGAACTGGATACACTCAAAGCAATGGGTGTTAACAATTTACGCGTGCTGGCTGTATCGGAAAAAAGTGATATCAATTCATCAGTAAAACCGGCCACGACCAACGGTTTTGGTAATTACGATGAAAGCTTGCTGCAAGGCCTGGATTATTTATTGGTAGAGCTCGCCAGGCGCGACATGACAGTAGTGCTTTATTTCAATAATTTCTGGCAGTGGTCGGGAGGCATGACCCAATACATGAGCTGGATCGACGGCCAACCAGTACAAGATCCCAATGTAACCAATGATTGGGAAGGTTTTATGGCGAAATCCGCCAGCTTTTATCAAAGCGAAAAAGCGCAGCAGGAATATCGCAATACCATTAAAAAAATTATTACCCGCACTAATACCTTAAATGGCAAAGCCTATGTGGATGATGCGACTATTATGTCCTGGCAATTGGCCAATGAGCCCCGTCCGGGCAATTCCAAAACCAATGCGAAAGAAAAACAAATTTATGTCGACTGGATCAACAGTGTTACCGCCTATATCAAAAGCCTCGATCCACATCATTTAGTCAGCACCGGTAGCGAGGGATTGATGGGCTCAGTTAACGATGCAAAATTATTTGCCGATGCACATGCCTCAACCAATGTGGATTACCTGACCTATCACATGTGGATCAGGAACTGGGGCTGGTTTGATAAAACCAAACCGGCACAAACCTGGGATGCCGGTTGGGCGAAAGGAAGAGCTTATTTGAATTCACATATAGACGCAGCCAAAGCGCTCAATAAACCGATCGTGCTGGAAGAGTTTGGTTTGGATCGCGACATGGGCTCCTACGATATAAAAGCGACCACCCAATACCGCGATAAATTTTATCAGCAAGTGTTTGATGTACTTTTGCCGCGGATGCAAAAAGGTGAACCCATTGCAGGCTATAATTTTTGGGCCTGGAACGGTGCCGGGCGCACTACCCGCAGCAATTACTGGTGGCAGGAAGGTGACGACCTGAACGGTGATCCACCGCAAGAACAGCAGGGCATGTATGGTGTGTTTGATACAGATACTTCAACCATTGCGATTATTAAAGAATTTAATGCGCGCATCCATGAGCTCGCGCAGAAATAAGCTCGCTGAAAATAAAGTGAAAGACAGTAAAAAACTGCAATGTGAATTGCAGTTTTTTTTGCAAATCGTTTAATTTATATGATTAGTAATATTCATAAATCCAAACAGCGATACCGTAATTCAAAACAACGACATCCTTTAATTAAAATTACAGTCACACAGGTACAGGTAAATGACTAAAAAACTTTTGTTCGGTCTCGGTTTTATCGCCGCCTCGTTCGTAACGGGGAGCAATGCCCATGCACAAAAATTTGATCAGCTCGCAAAAACGCCGCAGTTGGGTTGGAATAGCTGGAATACGTTTGCCTGTGATGTAAATGAAAAAATGATCCGTGAAATGGCGGATGCGATGGTGTCATCGGGCATGAAAGACGCAGGTTATGAATATATTAATATTGATGATTGCTGGCACGGCGAACGCGATAAACAAGGTTTTATCCAGGTCGATAAAAAACATTTCCCATCGGGCATGAAAGCACTTGCCGATTATGTGCATTCGAAAGGTTTAAAAATTGGAATCTATTCTGATGCCGGTGCAACGACCTGCGCAGGTCGTCACGGCAGCCGTGGCCACGAATACCAGGATGCGGTGACTTACGCGAGTTGGGGCATTGATTACGTTAAATACGATTGGTGCGATACCAAGGACATCAACCCCAAAGCTGCCTATACCACTATGCGCGATGCACTGCATAAAGCCGGCCGCCCGATCTTATTCAGTATTTGCGAGTGGGGCGATAACAAACCCTGGGAGTGGGCGACCGACGTTGGCCATTCATGGCGCACTACCGGTGATATTTATCCTTGCTGGAACTGTGAGCATAACCACGGCTCCTGGTCATCCTGGGGAGTATTGCCGATTCTGGATAAACAAGCTGGCCTGCGCAAATATGCTGGTCCTGGCCACTGGAATGATATGGATATGATGGAAGTCGGCAACGGTATGACGGAAGAGGAAGACCGTGCGCATTTTTCGCTCTGGGCCATCATGGCATCGCCGTTGATCGCGGGTAATGATTTACGCAGCATGAGCGAAACCACCAAAAAAATCCTGACCAATAAAGATATGCTGGCAATTAACCAGGACAAGCTCGGCGTGCAAGCCATGAAGTGGATTGATGACGGTGATTTTGAAATTTATGTAAAACCGTTGGAAAAAGGCGAGTTTGCGTTCCTGTTTTTGAATCGCGCCGATTCCGCCACTACCTACAGTCTCGATTGGGCGTTCCATTACATGAAAGACGATATCAGCAAACACGAAATTTTCTTCGACAAGAAGAAATTTAACTGGCGTGAAATCTGGAATGGGGAAAAAGGGACGACCGCTGAAAAACTTAACCTTGAGGTACCGGCTCACGGTGTGCGGGTGTTGCGCTTGACGCCGCAATAGTCGATGCAAGTTGTTTTTCAAAGCCAGCGCACGCTGGCTTTTTTTACGCATGGCGCTGAACCATTGATCTACTTTGCATCAGCCTCCGGTTCCGAGAGTACAACACAATTGCGGCCAAGGTGTTTTGCGCGGTAAAGCGCTTGGTCTGTACGCCTGAACAGCGCTTCAAAATGCTCCTGCGATTCAACCACACCTATACCAATACTGATGGTCACGGAAAGTGTTTTTTCGTCATGGCGGATTGGCATGGCTTCTACTGCGGCGCGAATTTTTTCTGCAATTAACAGCGCATGTTGCGCGTTGGTATCTTCGCAAAAAAGAATAAATTCTTCGCCACCCCAGCGTACAAAAAGATCATTGGCCCGTGTGTTTTTATGGATAACTTGCGCAACGTCGCGCAGTACCAGATCACCTGCATCATGGCCATGTTTATCATTGATGCGTTTAAAGTGGTCCAGATCGATCACCATCATGGTGGTGTTGCGCAGCAATATTTCATTAGATACGCGCTGGCCGATTTCATGGGCGAAACCATTGCGATTAAGCGCACCGGTGAGTGGATCGGTATTGGATAATAATTTGTAACGCTGCGATTCCTGTTGTAGATCGTCAGAAAAATGTGCCAGCGTCGATAGCCGTTTGGAGTCGTTGCGAATACGCCGTTCTTGCAGCACCAAATGGCGAGTGATAAATAATAAATTGGAGCACAACCAGAAAATGGCGACCCCTAGATACCAGGTCTCAGCTGGTAATAGCTGACCATAAAGATCTGCGTATTCCAATTGAATAACATGCTCGCCCGCAGTGATCGGCGGCACCAGGTCAATAACAACATCAAGGGTGTTATCACTGAACGGCGAGCTTTCCGTGGCGATCCAGGCAAAGTCGCGCAATACAATGGGAGCGAGGGTTTCCTCTTGGGTAAAACTGACATCCAGCCCTTTTAATGTTTCCCGATTATCACCCTTGGGATTTGCCGGATTGAAATTGTGCATTTTCAGCCGCAGGCGTTGATTATTCCCGTGATAATTTATTTTCAGTTCCATGCGTTGGTATTGGGAGTACATGGTGTCTTGCGCTGCTTTGCCAATATTAATGCTCAAACCGCAGTAGGGTGTCCCGGAATTGCCAGCAGCGGCCAGGCATTTAAAGCTGAACTGTTTTTCATCTACCCATTGCGCCAGGGTTTGGCCGCCCTGGGTGCTATCAAAGAACAGGTGATAGTTTTCCACCTGGTCAGGCAATATCCTTTCCTTGCGCTCAGGCAGTACAAAATAGGCGAGCACCGCCACCAGCGCCAGCAGCGTCGAGGCGATAAGCAGGCGATATAACGGAATGAGCGAAGAATGTTGGGTAGTTGCCAGCATCTATCTATCCAATGGTAATTGTAAGATAAGGTTAGACCAGGATTTGGGTCGGTGCTGTCGGGTTGGGGGAGGGGTAGCAAGAGTCAGGGCAGGGTATTAATAAATCCGGATACTGTGTGAGGATAGCTGGTTTATAACCAGCGCCTCACTTGTTGTTGATACAGGCGGTATTCATCGCCAAATTTTTGCAGCATCATTTTTTCTTCGTAAGCGATATACCAACGGTCGGTAATTACAAAAAAACAAATTACAAAAAACCATGGACTGGCGCTGGCCAATATGATGGCGGCACCGCAGAGCGCAATTAAAAAGCCGAGATACATAGGGTTGCGGGTATAGCGGTACAAGCCTGCCTTGACCAATATATCCGGTTGCTCGAAGGTGCCGATATTGGTACCCAGCTGACTAAACAGCCGCGCATGCCAGCTTGC
>JAJQJO010000021.1 GCA_021323495.1 Cellvibrio sp.
TCCAAACGGTTGCGTGATTCACTCAAGCCGTTTAAAGCATAATTCTTACGCGCCCAATTCAGGTAGGTATTGGACATATCCACACTCACCGTATAACGTGCACCGGCCATAGCCGCGTGCACACTTGCAGTGGCGGTATAACAGAACAGATTTAGAAAACGTTTATCTTTGGCAAGATCGGCAATCATCAGGCGCACCGGGCGATGGTCAAGGAACAAACCTGTATCCAGATATTGCCACAGGTTAATGTGCAGTTTGGCCTGGCCTTCTTGCACACTAAAAACATCGCCTGTTGGTCGCTCGCTGATTTTTTCGTACTGGCTGGTGCCTTTATTGCGACGACGCTGTTTGTAGCTGATGTTGGAGGCGAGAATATCCAGCGCAAACGGCACCGCCATTTCGATTTCCGCAAACCGCTGCGCAGCGCGATCTTCATCCACCGATTTTGGTGCGGCGTATTCCTGCACATGGGCATAGAGTTGTGGTGCCCGATTAGGCTGGGTTTGGCCGCGATAGATATCAATTGCCGCCGAATATTCCGGCATATCAGCATCATATAAGCGGTAACAACTGATATCGTTTTTCTTCGCCCACTTTTCCAATTGTTTAAGATTTTTTTGCAAACGATTGACCAGCATCTGTGCACCATTAGAAAGTGCAGCAGCTTGTTCTCTTTTGTTTTCGATTTTTACCCGCTGCTCAGCACCTTTGCGCTCTTCATCATCTTTACTAAACCGCGCATCCTGCTCCACGCGGCTTTGTACAAAAGCATCGCTACTGATACTGAACATCAACAATTCACTGGCGATAGTACCGTTAAAAAATTTGTATTTTTTATCCGCACGCAAACCCATTTGCTTGCCCAGTTCCGGATTGCCCGTAAAAACACCTGCACGCCAACCCTGAAATTCATTGCGCAAACGCTCACCTAAATGCGCATACAATAATTTCAGCGATTCAATTTCACCCAGACGTTCACCGTAAGGCGGGTTGCTGATAACCAAACCAAACTCCATTGATTTATTGTGAGTCGGTTTTACAAAGTCTGCTAACTCTTTGCGACTTACCCGCAACCAGTGATCCAGCTCGGCACTGACAATATTTTCTTCCGCCGCACGGATTACTTTTACATCCGCATCGTAGCCGCGAATTTCTGGCAAGTTCGCGCGTGCGAGCCCCACTTTTTTACGTGCGAATGCTTCTTCGCGCAAATCCAGCCATATATCGTTGCGATGATTTAACCAGCGTTCAAAACCGAAACTGCCGCGTAATAAACCAGGCGCGATATCGGCGGCGAGCAAAGCTGCTTCCACCAGGATAGTGCCCGAACCACACATTGGATCGAGCAAGGCACCGCCCTGCGCGGCAATCTCTGGCCAGCCAGCGCGGATCAAAATCCCGGCGGCGAGGTTTTCCTTCATAGGTGCACTGCCCTGCTTCACGCGGTAGCCGCGGCGATGCAGGCTATCGCCCGAAAGGTCGATACTCACAATCACTTTATTTTTAGATAGACGCACATTCACGCGGAGATCGGGATCGCGCTTGGCAACTGACGGGCGCTCGCCACTGAAATCGCGCAGACAATCCACAATCGCATCTTTCACTTTCACGGCACCGAACTGGGTGTTACGGATCGCATCATTCGTGCCGATAAAATCGACGAGCAAGCTGCCGTTGGGGCTAAGGTGCTCTTCCCAGCGTAGTTCACGCACACCATCGTATAGCTCCTCCTGGCTGTTCGCCTCGAAACTGGCTAGTGGCAGTAATACTTTGTTGGCGAGGCGCGACCACAGGCAGGCGCGATAGGCGGTTTCAATATCACCCGAAAAATAAATACCGGCAACCGTCTCGCGCAGCTCTTCTGCGCCAAGGTTTTGCAGTTCAGTGTAGAGCAGACCTTCCAGCCCCTTGGGGCAAGTGGCGAAATATTGATATGTCATTGATGTTTCCAAGATGAACTTTTCTGAACCCCACCTGACTAAACAAAGGTGTTTGTCATTAAGGTGTCAAATACATTTGCTAGGCCGATATGCCATATAGAACAGCCTATGTATAAAAATTTAATCGTTCACGACACCGCTTAAATCTGGTGTACTCACCCAACCTGTCACCGCTAAGGAGAATGTAAAAACCAGTCAGACATGCACGTGAAAGACCGCAAGACCGCTTCCGTCGATAAGTAACATCCTATCGATAAACCACAATATAGAGGTGCAATAACTGATGAAACGTCAAAAACGTGACCAAACAGAACGCGCATTTGTTAAAGGGTATCAAGCAGGTATTGATGGGCGTTCCAAAAGCCTTTGTCCCCATGAGACCGGCCAGGCCCGCCAGCAATGGCTTAACGGCTGGCGCGAATCGCGCATCGATCAGTGGGACGGCTATAGTCGTTTGGCACAGGTTCAAAAAGTGAACAATATCCAACCCATGGCCATGAGTGGCTAGCTTCCAACGCAAGACCAACAGAATTTCCCAACCCAATCATTGTTGATTCTATAAGCCCGCTCTTGCGGGCTTCGCTGTTTTTGGAGTATCCAATCCCCGTACGGTTTAATCCCGCCATCAAAGTCCTTTGTGGTAGCTGGCGATACCCGCTGCCGCCCGGCTGATCAAGCTTGGACCTTCGTAAATAAAACCGCTATATACCTGCACCAGACTGGCACCAGCGCGAATTTTATCCGCAGCACTGGCTCCGTCAAAAATCCCCCCTACGCCAATAATTGGTAACTTTCCACCCAGACTGGAATTGAGCGTACGGATTACATAAGTGCTTTTATCCCGCACCGGCAGTCCGCTCAAACCACCGGCCTCAGTGCCATTTTCATATTCTTCTACGCCCACGCGCGTAACGGTAGTGTTAGTGGCGATAACACCGTCCATACCCTCTTGTAGCAGAACCCCAGCGACCTGGTGAATCTCACTTTCATCCATATCCGGTGCGATTTTTACCGCAATAGGTACATAGCGCCCCGTCGCCTGTTGCAATATGCCTTGTTCTTTTTTCAGCGGAGCCAGCAGTTGCGCAAGCGAATCACCAAATTGCAAATTGCGCAGACCAGGAGTGTTGGGCGATGAAATATTTACCGTAATGTAATCCGCGTGTTCATACACTTTGCGTAGGCACACCAGATAATCATCAACTGCATTTTCCACCGGAGTTGTGGCGTTTTTACCAATATTGATACCTAACACACCTTGATAGCGACGATTTTTTACTTGTTCGACCAGGTGATCCACGCCCTTGTTATTAAACCCCATACGATTAATGATGGCTTGCGCTTCCGGGATACGGAACAGGCGCGGCTGGGGGTTACCCGGTTGGGGTCGCGGAGTAATCGTGCCTATCTCAACAAAGCCAAAACCCATTGCACCCAGGGCATTGAAATAATCACCGTTCTTATCCAAACCCGCCGCCAGACCCACCGGATTATCGAAGGTCAATCCCATCACTTTCACCGGTGCACTTGGCACCGCAGGGGTAAACAGTCCCAACAGGCGCAAGCGTTCGGTAGCACCTAGCAAGTCCAGACTCAATTCATGGGAAGTTTCAGCATCGAGACGGAATAACAGATCGCGGATAATTTGATACATAACAGGCTCTTGGCATTCTCTGGGATGGCAATTTGGGACAGCAATTGCAAGTAGCGATAAAGAAGGCGGCAAGGATACTGGATTAGCAAGTTCAACGCACCCCAAACCTCATCCTTTTGTCAGGCTAAACGCTGTATGGATTGAAAGCGGTTTTCCGCATCAAAATCGATTTGAAAGGTACCCTGTACTCCGTTGTGTAAGACAAACGGCCGCAAAATACTTGCAGGAAAGCGAATACTGCGGCCATCAATACTGTGCGCGAAGACGGTTTTGACACTGCCTTCATACAAGCGCTGGAATTCTTCGGTAGAGATAGATAAATTCACGATAATACTTTTCAAAAACACAACTCTCTTTGCAATTGTTTATTTTCGCTGAGGCTACCGGAGCATCAGGACAAAGGGCAGTTATCCAGTGATTCGCAATGCTGGCTAGCCTGGGCCAGATCCAGTAGATCGCGCAGGGCAACAGCGACCATCGCAAAATCAGTACCGTTTACCGCCTGCAATTCGTTCACCATGGATTTCCAGCGCGCGATCAATAGCTGATGCTGGTTACTCCAGCGCAGGATCAATTCCTCCACTTTCACATTTTCGTCCATAAAACGAATCAGCGATACACTCAAACTGCGCAACTGTGACTCCAAATCTCCGAGGTAGGTTTCACGAGCCATTGCTTGCCAAAAATTATCAACCGGCAAATTGGAAATTTGGGAAGAGAACCAAGGTAGGCTCAAATAATTGCCCAGCGCAAAATAAATCTTTGCGAGCAGGCCAATATCCTGGTTCGCAATACGCGCCGCCTCTACCACGCTTAAGCCGGAATAAAGATCGGCAGGCCGCGCGACGCAGCTAACAAGGTTATCGGATAAACCAAAGCCGCGTAATTTCTGCACTGACTCCTGCCATTCTGTCAACGCATCACCCACCAATAGTTGCGGCAAATTGACATTAATGGTTTGCATTCCCGCAACAAAAAGTTCAACTTCGCTCGCTGGATTTAAATAACTGCGACGGTTGCGTAAAAACCATCGCGCCGCGCGCCGGATTTTACGCATCATCATATTGATAAGCTGCAATTGCCGCTCGGCTGGCACCGCTGTGCCAGCGGCATCCAGTGCAGCCAAAAATTCGGGCATTGCATAAATATCGCGCGCGATAATATAGGCTTTGGCTACGTCACCGGCGCTGGCCCCGGTCGATTCCATCAAGCGCTGCGCAAAACTGATGCCCATGGTATTAACCATGTCATTGGCAATCTGGGTAGCAACAATTTCCCGGCGCAAGCGATGATTGCGCAACGCCAAAGGAAACAGCACAGCGATTTTATGCGGAAATGCTGTTTCAATAAACTTTGCCAGATATTCGTCATCGACAATATTGGCCGCGGCGAGATCTTCTTTTAGTACAGCTTTTGCGTAGGAAATTAAAATTGCCAATTCCGGACGGGTGAGCGATTTGCCGTGGGTCTGGCGCTCCAGCAATTGTTCATCAGAAGGTAAAAACTCCAGTTTTCGATCAAGCCGTCCCTCCGCTTGCAATGCATTCATAAAGCGGCGATATTCCGCACTGCGCTGTAATGCGTCTGATTGCGCCACACTGATTGCCTGGGTTTGCCGTGTATTGTTATGCAAGACCAACTGCGCAACATTATCGGTCATATCGACTAATAATTGGTTGCGTTGCTTTTGGGTCAAATCGCCATTGGCGACAATTTCATTTAATAAAATTTTCACATTCACTTCGTGGTCGGAACAATCCACGCCACCGGCATTATCAATAAAATCGGTATTGCAGGCACCACCGTGCAAACAATACTCAATGCGCCCGCGCTGGGTCATCCCCAAATTCCCACCCTCACCAAATACTTTACAGCGCAACTCGTCACCGTTTACGCGCAGGCTGTCGTTGGCTTTATCACCAACCTCTGCATGGGTTTCTGTGCTGGCTTTAACATAGGTGCCGATACCACCGTTCCAAATTAAATCGACCGGGGATTTTAGCAACGTATTAATTAATTCTGTCGGAGTAAGGCTGGCTGCATCAAGTGCAAAACGGGTACGCATTTGCGCAGAGATAACTATCGATTTGGCGCTGCGGTTAAATATTCCCCCGCCTTCGCTAATCAACGTTTTTTCATAATCGTCCCACGTGGTTTTAGGGGTAGTGAACAGACGTTGCCGTTCAACAAAACTGAGCTCAGGATCAGGATTGGGGTCAATAAAAATATGCTGGTGATTGAAGGCCGCAACTAACATTACCGCCGGGGATAACAGCATGCCATTACCGAATACATCACCCGCCATGTCGCCGATACCCAACACGCTTACCGATTGGGTTTGCACATCGATATTTTTCTCCCGGAAATGCCGCTGCACCGAAATCCAGGCACCGCGCGCCGTGATTCCCATGCCTTTATGGTCATAACCCTGGCTGCCACCCGAGGCAAATGCATCACCCAGCCAATGCTGGTACTCCGCCGAAATTGCATTGGCAATATCAGAAAAACTGGCCGTACCTTTGTCAGCCGCTACGACCAGATAGGGATCATCGTCGTCATAGCGAATCACCTTCGTCGGGGTACAAATACTGCCATCAACCAGATTATCGGTTAAATCCAGCAAGCCGCGAATAAACCATTGATAACAAGCAATGCCCTCCTGCAACTGTTGCTCACGATTGGCATTGGGTGGCATTTTTTTACACACAAACCCGCCCTTGGCACCACTGGGAACGATCACGGCATTTTTGACTTGCTGGGCTTTTACCAAGCCCAATACTTCGGTGCGATAATCTTGCAGGCGATCAGACCAGCGCAAGCCGCCGCGCGCCACTTTGCTGGTGCGCAAATGCACACCTTCCATCCGCGGAGAGTAGACAAAAATTTCAAACAACGGGCGCGGTGCGGGGACATCCGGTAATTTGCGCGGCGAAAACTTTAACGATAGATAAGGTTGGCAATTTCCTTTGGTATCACATTGGTAAAAATTAGTGCGCAAGGTGTTGTCGATCAATGCAAGGAAGCGGCGAATAATGCGGTCGTCATTCAGGTTTTGCACCCCATCCAGACGCGCAAGGATGTCAGTTTGCAGAGCGCCAATGCGCTCCGGCGTTTTTTCATCCACCAAATCCGGATCAAATTTCAGGGTAAATAATTCAACTAATTTGTGCGTAATCGCTGCCTGGTTTACTAATGCCACCGCCATATAGCTCGCGCTGAACGGAAAGAGAGTCTGATGCATATAACCTGAATAAGCGCGCAACATCACCACTTCGCGCCAGCCTAATCCAACGGTGGTGATCAGCGCGTTAAATGCGTCGCTATCGGCCAGTCCACGCCAGATCGCCGAAAAGGCGCTCATGAAATTTTCTTTGAGCACGGCTAAATCAATACTGCCGGTGAATTGATGTGCAAGCTTAAAATCATGCACCCAGAAAAGTTTTCCTGAATTGGTATTGATGTCATAGGTACTTTCGCTTATCACGCGAAAACCAAGATTTTCCAATACCGGAATCACATCAGACAATGCTAGCGTAGTCGCGCGGTGAAAAATTTTGAATTGCACAAACTCGTCCTGCTCACTCGCCAGTGAATGATACATACTAAGCGCAATGTTCTGCGCATCTTCCTGCGGGTTCACCAAGGTATTATCAACCACTAATTCGGTTATGGAATGAATATCCTGGACGGCAGTGCGTGCATCATATTTTTCCTGGTAGGCGGCAGAAAAAGCATCGCGATATTCACGCAACAATTGCGCACTTATTTCTTCCCCATACGCCTCCAGCAACGCAGTGTGTAAATAGTCCTCCCATGAGCGGGTAATATTGACAATGCCGGCCTGTAATACGTCCACATCCACTTTTACCGGTGTGCCACTATCCACTTTAAATACCAGATAGACACGGGCGAGGATGGACTCGGAAAAATAAGTAGTAAATTGGCATTCATGGGAGCCAATGGCATTGCCGATTAATTCCTGGATAGACAAGCGGATCCTGGTAGAAAAATAATCGCGCGGAACGTAGATAACAAAATTGATAAATTTCCCAAACGGATCGCGCCGCATAAACAAGCGCACCATCGAGCGCTCATTAATCCGCGCTACACCCATCAAGGTTTCATAGAGTTCAGTACTGCTGCTCAAAAATAATTCGTCGCGCGGAAAAGTTTCCAGCAATTGACGGAAGTGCTTACCATCATGACTGGTTTCATCCAGGCCGGTAAGCGCAAACACCTTGGCTGCCTTGGTCGCGATCAGCGGAATTTCGGTGGGACTCATCAAATAAACGGCCGAGGTGTACAGCCCGAGGAAGCGCGCTTCGCCAATTACCTCGCCCTGTGCATTGAATCGTTTAATGATCACATAGTCAGAATAGGCACTGCGATGTACACGCGCGCGCGCCGAGGATTTGGAAAAAGTGATGACTTGCGGTACCAGATGGAACCGCGCCATGCCCTCATTGAATAAATCCATCGCCAGGGAATTGGCCGGGCTGCCGGCGTCTTCGCGCAGACTGAATATCCCCAGGCGCCGGGAGGGAATTTCACACAGGGTTTTCTTGCCATCGATATTATTAAATTCATATTCGGCATAACCCAGGAAGGTAAATTTATCTTCCGTCAACCAATGCACAAATTTCCTGGTTTGCTGGATATCCGCTGCAACCAGCGTATCGTTGGCAAAGTCGAGATTCTGCTCCATCGCCAGCGCAGCCGCACGCATGGGCTGGTGGTCATTTACGACACATTCCACCTCCGCCAGGATACGGTGCAGGCTGTGGCTGATTTCTGCCAATTCCTGCTGGTCGGTATGGATGCTGATTTCCATCACGATCAGGGCTTCCTTACTTTTTTCACCGACAAGGTTTTGCACCGCCTGGCCATTTTCCCCTTCAATCAATTCGATTAACCGATTATTGGTATCGCGGACCAGGCTCAATACCGTGCTTTTGATGGTATAGATAGCAATATTGCGCCGGTTTAATTCGATACGGATTGAATCGACCAGAAACGGCATATCCTTTTGCAGCACCACCAGCGCTGAGTGCGGGCAGATCCAACCGTCCTCTGCAAGACCGGGATTAAATAACCGCACTTTCGGCTGGTGCCGGTCATACTGCTGGATGAATTGCCACCACTGGTAAAGGCTGCCAAACACATCACTCAAACGCCGTCCCACCAATTCTTCAAGGGGATAATGGTTAAAAAATTTCTTCGCCAGCCGCTGGATTGCGTCCCGCTCTGCCCCTGTCAATCTGGAGGCGCTGTAGTGAGTAAACTCATCCAGGAATTCGATGTACTTGTGCTGGCTAACCAATGGGCTGTTCACGATTTGAGCTCCTGTCAAAAGTAGACCCGCGTTCTGTAAGACTAGTCGAAAAATAACTGTAAACAGTTGAAATTGCAGGGAACCGTCACCATCTTGCGCAGTCTATCGAGCACTTTTGTCGCGCTGGAGGATGCCACCCCGGATTCGCCAGCCTTGAATTAACCAACGATTGCTACCCATAACAGCGAAAAGGTATTCAATTCCAATGCAGGCCTATCAACAAATTCATTCTCTAAACACCTGGCTGAACAACCAAATTATTGGCCAGGAACATTTGACCCAGCGTTTATTGATCGCCCTGCTCGCCGATGGCCACTTGCTGGTTGAAGGTGCTCCCGGCCTTGCTAAAACCAAGGCGATTAAAACTTTGTCGCAGGCAATTGAGGGCAATTTCCACCGCATCCAGTTCACTCCGGATTTGTTGCCATCCGATGTCACGGGCACGGATATTTATCGCCCGGAGCAGAACCGCTTTGAATTTCAACCCGGCCCCATTTTCCACAATCTAGTACTGGCCGATGAAATTAACCGTGCCCCTGCCAAGGTGCAATCGGCCCTGCTTGAAGCCATGGCCGAGCGCCAGGTGAGTGTGGGCAGCAAGACTTATCCCCTGCCCGGTTTGTTTATGGTGATGGCGACCCAAAACCCTATCGAACAGGAAGGTACCTATCCATTACCCGAGGCTCAGCTCGACCGCTTCTTGCTGCATGTTGTGGTGGATTACCCGAGCATTGAAGCCGAGCGCCGTATTTTGCAGCTCGCGCGCAATGAGGCGGCGGCGGTCGCTGCTACCCAACCCGAGCTGATCACCCAAGCCACAATCGATGCAGCACGCAAAGAAATCCTCGCTATTTATATGGCCGAGAGTGTTGAGGATTACATCGTACATTTGATCAACGCCACCCGCCGCCCGACGCAATATTCAGATGAACTGGCGGGCTTGATCGAATACGGCGCAAGCCCGCGTGCCACTATCGCCCTCGACCGCTGCGCCCGCGCCCATGCCTGGTTAAATGGCCGCGATTTTGTCAGCCCCGATGATGTACAAGCAGTCGCCCACGACGTGTTGCGCCACCGCCTGATTTTAAGTTTTGAGGCAGAGGCAACCGGCACCACCTCCAACCATGCGATTGATAAATTGCTGGCCGCTGTGCCATTGAGCTAAGCGGAACGCACTGCTATGAGCAATTTGCAGCAAGACCTGAATCCGCGCGGTGCTTACACGGAACTCGCCGCTCTATTGCGCTGCCGTTTTTCCGCGCAGGATTTAAAACTCTTTGCCCACCAACCGGCCCGCAGTTTATTGTCCGGCCCCGAGCGCACACGTTTTCGTGGACGCGGAATGGATTTTGAAGAGGTGCGCCTTTACCAACCGGGCGATGATATTCGCTCGATCGATTGGCGGGTTACAGCGCGTACCCAGGTCGCACACACCAAAATTTTTCGTGAAGAGCGCGAACGCCCGGTGTTTATGGTGGTGGACCAACGTTCATCCTTATTTTTTGGCAGTACGCGTTGCTTCAAATCAGTACTTGCGGCACACATAGCCGCACTGCTCGGTTGGGCTGCACTTGCCAATGGCGACCGGTTGGGCGCCCTGGTATTTGGCGATTACACCCAGCGCGATGTACGTCCCCGCCGCAGCAAACATGCAGTGCTGGAATTGCTGTACCAAATACAGGATTACAATCACCGCCTGACATCGCCCATTACGCCAGCGCCCGCATTATCGCCAGCAGGCCAATTGCAGAAAGCCAATTCACTTAATGCCATGCTCGCCGATGCACGTCGCATCGCCAAACCTGGTTGCGCACTGTTTATCATCAGCGATTTCCACGATTTGGACACGGGTGCAGAACAGCAATTGTTTGAGTTGGCACGGCACACCGATGTAACCCTGATTCATGTTTACGATCAACTGGAGCGCCAACTGATTAGCAATTCGCCCTTGACCATCAGTAATGGCACTGAGCGCTTGCAATTAGCCGCTAATGAAAAATCGTTTCAACAAGCTTACAAAAATCAGTTTGACCAACAATTGAGTTTGCTTACCACAATTTGCAGACGCTTGCGTATCCCACTGTTGAGTTACGCTACGCAAGACGATATCCAGGATGGCTTGCGCAAAGCCTTTGGCCGAAAAAAATAGCCTAACTTTTACGATTAACCTATGCAACCGCCACCTATGCAATCAACTTCATCTCCATTGGATCAACTAGCCGATATCCATTTACCCGATGGCATAAGCTGGTGGCCACTCGCACCTGGCTGGTGGATACTGCTCGCGTTATTGGCCAGTGTCGTTATTGGATTTTTATTCTGGCGCCAGCGCAAACAGCAAAATCATTATCGTGTTATTGCACAGCAAGAACTTGCCGCAATTTATGCTAACTATCAACAATCACAAGACGCCGCAATGTATTTGCATGCGTTGAGTGTGTTGTTGCGCCGCACAGCATTGACCGCTTATCCATATAGCTTTAATGCCAGTATTAAAGGCAATGATTGGTTGCGTTGGCTGGATTCCGTTTGCCCAACCTTGAATGAAAAATTTTCCAGCGAACTTGGCCAGGGTTTACTGACCAGCGCTTACCAAAAAAATCCGCAAATCGATGTGGGTGGATTACATCAATTGAGCTCGCAGTGGATTAATCTCCATCGCAATTATCGCCAAAAAATTTCCGCACCCAAAAAAATAAAAGCAACGGCGGAGACTAGCAATGTTTGAAATGCAATGGCCTTGGCTTCTGCTGCTCGCACCGCTGCCGTTGGTAATGGGTTTTATTGCACCCAAAAAACGGATTGAAGCTGCATTACGTGTACCGTTTTACCAACATGCCAGTCAGCTCGAGCGGCAGAACCGTTTGAGTGTAGGTAGACGCCCGGCAAAATTATTATCACTTTGGGCGATGTGGCTCTGTTGTTTATTTGCAGCCACCAATCCGCAATGGGTAGGTGAACCTACGAGCATGCCTTCCAGCGGCCGCGACTTATTAATGGCGGTAGATATATCCGGCAGTATGGAGCAGACCGATATGGTGGCCAACGGCCGCCGCATTACCCGCTTGATGGCAGTAAAAAAAGTGATTGGCGATTTTGTCGCACGCCGCACTACCGATCGATTGGGATTAATTTTGTTTGGTGCACAAGCTTATTTACAAGCACCACTCACCTATGACCGCAATACCGTGAACCAACTATTGCAAGAGGCGCAAATTGGATTTGCCGGGCGCGAAACCGCCATTGGCGATGCAATAGGCCTTGCTGTTAAACGCCTGCGCGATAGACCTGATGCCAGCCGGGTGTTAGTGGTGCTTACCGATGGTGCCAATACCGCCGGAGTTCTCGCGCCAGATAAAGCAACCGAACTTGCACAGCAAGCCGGAATCAAAATTTATACTATCGCTTTTGGTGCAGAATCGATGGAAGTGCCCGGCATTTTTGGTTCGCGCACTGTGAATCCTTCCGCGGATCTTGATGAAAGCACCATGATCGCAATTGCCGAAAAAACCGGCGGCAAATATTTCCGCGCACGCAATCTGGAAGAGCTGGACAATATCCATCGCGAATTGGATCGCCTTGAACCCATTGAAATGGAAACGGAAACTTTTCGCCCGGTGCAAACGTTATTTTATTGGCCATTGGCGCTCGCATTTTTTCTTAGCCTGGTATTTGCCGTGAGCCATATCTGGCAAGGCCGTACCACCCAATTGGCAACAACCGGGGCGGAGGCAAAATAATGGCTATTGTGGATTTATTCATTAACCAATTTCATTTCCTCCGCCCCTGGTGGCTACTGGCACTTGTTCCCGTCGTCGTCGTTGCATTAATGCTCTGGTATCAAAAACACAACGCCCGCTCATGGCAACAAATGGTTGCGCCTGAATTACTGCAGTACTTATTGGATGGCCAGACTACCCGCATCAAACCCTGGCAATTAATCGCATTGTTATTCGCATGGATTATTAGCTGCGTTGCTCTCGCTGGTCCCAGCTGGGAAAAACGTCCGGTTGCCGTTGAACAAAACCAACAAGCGTTAGTATTGTTGCTCGACTTATCGCCTTCAATGATGAGCGAAGATGTAAAGCCCTCGCGCCTGGTCCGTGCACGGCTGAAAATTGCCGATTTATTGCGCCTGCGTAAAGACGGCCAGACAGCACTCCTGGTTTACGCGGGTGATGTGCATGTAGTTACCCCGCTGACCGACGACACCGAAACCATTAACAATATAATTCCCGCATTGCACCCGAATATCATGCCAGCACAAGGCAGCAACACCGAAGCCGCTGTCAGCCGTGCGCTTCAATTATTGAAGGACGCGGCCATTACCCAAGGCGACTTATTATTAATCACCGACGGTATCGATAAGGACGCACAGTACGCCATAAGCGAAATCATGAACCGTGAAAACCAGTACCGCTTATCTATTCTCGGTGTAGGTGGCACCGCCCCCACGCCAATCCCGAGCAGCAAAGGCGGCTTTGTACGCGACAGTGAGCGCAATATTGTCACTACCCAACTCAACACCGGTGAATTGCAGACGCTCGCAAATCAACATGGTGGGCGCTATCGCACCCTTAGCGGCACCGGAAGCGATATTGATTATTTAATGGATTTACCCGCACCGAAAAAAGAAGAGACCCAGCGGGTAGACCGCGACTTTGATAACTGGTACGACCGCGGCCACTGGTTAGTATTCTTACTCTTGCCAATTTTCCTTTATTGTTTCCGGCGCGGTGTGTTGCTGTGTCTGTTGCTCATACCACTTGCCGGTTTAACCCCAAATAAAAGTTATGCATTTGGTTGGGACGATTTATGGAAAAACAAAAACCAGCAAGCTTATGAAAAATTGCAACAAGAACAGGCAGCCGAAGCGGCCCAACAATTTGATAATCCTGACTGGAAAGCCAGCGCCCAATATCGTGCGGGCGACTATGCGGAAGCCGCGAAAAATTTTGCGCAGTCCAATACTGCCGATGCCCATTACAACCGTGGCAATTCCCTCGCCAAAGCCAACCAATTGCCCGAGGCAATCAAGGCCTATGATGAGGCATTGAAGCTCGATCCCGAATTGGAAGACGCAAAACAAAACCGCACCCTGGTAGAGGAATTGCTTAAACAGCAACAACAAAACCAGGACCAACAAAACCAGGATCAACAAAACCAGAACCAGGATCAACAAGATCAGGATAAAAAAAGCCAGCAAAAGCAGGATCAAGAGCAGCAGGAAAACCAGGATCAGGAAAATAGCGACCAACAGAAAGATCAACAACAACAAAATAAGAACAACCAACAACAGCAAGACCAACAAAACCAACAAAACCAGGATCAGCAACAAGGGAATCAGTCCGATAGCCAGCAGGATTCGCAGGAGCAAAAGGACCAACAGTCGCAACAGCAACGATCTTCTGCTGATTCAAATGAGCAACAGCAGCAGGACAAATCTGGCCAGGAAAAGTCGGATGAAGAAAAAACCGCTGAGGCTGCACAGCGAGAACAAGAAGAGCAGCAAGCAGCGGAAGAACAGCAACAACAAATGCAAGCCGGCGAACCTGGAGACGATGGTCTGACCGAGGAAGAACGCCAGGCGATGGAACAGTGGCTGCGTCGCGTGCCTGATGATCCGGGCGGTTTATTGCGCAATAAATTTAATTACGAGCATTACAAACGCAATCAGGAAATAATGAATGGCGATTGGGAGCCACCGGAGAACGGTGCAGAAGAACGCTGGTAGCAGACCGGTTGCGTCAGCAATTCGTAACATAGATCAATTCACGGAATCACATGATGAAACAGGCTTCATTTAATTTGCAAAAACTACTCAGCCGCTGCGTAGGTTTTTTGTTAATGATTACCGGGCTCCATGTTTACGCAGGCAACCTGACTGCCAGTGTTGACCGGGACACGCTCGGGCTGGAGGAAACGTTTACCCTCACCCTGCGTTATGACGAACAAATCAATGCCAATCCGGATTATGAATTGCTGCAAAAAGATTTTGATATCTTGAATACGCAGAGCGGCACCCAGATGAGCATCATCAATGGCAACATGGAAGCCTCTACCGAGTGGAAAATTGCATTGGCACCCAAACGGATCGGGACATTACTGATTCCGTCATTCACCATTGACGGCGCCATTAGTGATGCGATTGAAATGACCATCGAAGGAAAAAGTAAATCGCCCAAAAATCCGGACAACAATGTCACGGTAGAAATTGAAACCAGCAAAGATACTGGCTATGTACAGGAACAAATTATTGCCACCCTGCGTCTTTATACTACCGTAGGCCTTAACGGCATCGATTTGCAACCGCTGCAAGTCAAAGATGCGCTGGTAGTACAGCTGGATGAAAAACAGTACCAAACCAAAATTAATGGTCGCCCCGGTGCCGTGGTAGAAACCCGCTATGCCATTTTTCCACAACAAAGCGGCGAATTAATTATCCCCAGCGTGCTTTACCAGGTTTCGGTTAATTCTGGCCAACGCGATTTATGGGACAGGTTTTATGGCAATAGCCAAAATAATATTTTGCGTTTGCGTACCGATGAACAACGCATCAATGTTTTGCCTGCGCCTGGCAGCGTAGCGCCCGGTGAATGGTTGCCTGCAAGCCAGGTTTCATTAAGCGAGCATTGGAGTGAAAGCATCGACTCACTCAAAATCGGCGAACCCGTTACCCGTAGCATCACCATTAAAACCGAAGGCCTCACCGCCAGCCAGATCCATCCCCTGCAATTGGATCCCGTCGACGGCCTCACTTTTTATAACGACCAGGCCCAGAATGACGACCAAAAATCCGCCAGTGGTGTAACAGGTTCACGCATTGAAACCATCGCTATAGTGCCTACCAAAGCCGGGCATTTCACCTTACCGGAAATCAAGGTCAATTGGTGGGATACCCAAAGCAATAGCATGCGTACCGCCACTTTACCCGCCGTCAATTTAACGGTTGGCCTGGGTGATATGAGCCAACTACCGGCAGCGCCAGCTGATGAAAGTGAATCAGTTACCAGTGTTGATCTCAACACCGATTTGAGCAGTGTTCAAGCGCAGCCGCTGGTCGTTCAGGAAAAAACACCGCTCTGGTTATACGCTACCAATTTACTGACGCTGTTAGCCGCAGTATTTTTTGCACTGCGTTTTTGGCAAAACAAGCGTGAACTCGCAGCAATATACGCAACCGACCGCGACGAAAAAAACACATTCAACCAAACTGAAAATGAAGCCTGGAATAATTTCAAACGCAAGCTGGCAGAGAAAGAATTAATTGGGCTGCGCAAGGCCCTGATCGGCTGGGGACAGGCCTATTGGAAAAATGCATCTATCACAAGTTTGCAAGCAATCGCTGCGCAAGCACAGGAGACCACACTGACCGAAGAGTTGCGCAAATTGGATGAAGCGATCTTTAGCAATCACACCGCTGCACCTGATATGGAAGTCCTGCTGCAACTGCTGGCTAATTTACGGCGCAGCAAGCAAAAAAAAACCGCCAGCAATAACGAGTTACAACCACTCTACAAGGCTTGACAATAAATAGCGGTTCGCGCCGGAAAATCAATTACGGTAATACTGTAAGCGATCTATCTGGCGATCAAACTGATCGAGCACATGTTCGATACAGCGGGTCGCCAGCTTGAAATAATCGCTCGCCTGGATACTGGGATGTTCAATAATCAATTGCGTTTCAATGCAACGTAACAACTGTTGGATCTCAACCCGGGATTTATCCGGCCAGGATGAATCCACACTTGATGCAATTTTATTACGCAGATGATTTAGCTGGATACGCAGAACGCTGGAACATTCTCCCTTTGCTGCCACGCCAGTACCCAACGCGCGCGCCTGACCAATATATTCCGCAATCGACAGCAGGTAACGCCAATCGGTATCCATAGCGTCGCCGGTTATTTTTGACAGGTGATGCACATCCGCAACGTCGTCGATTAAATACAACAAATTAGCAATCAAAATATTGTGCTGCTTAAAATTTTTGTCGGCATCCCCGTGTAAATACGCCAACCCCAAGCGCGTCCAATGGTCTACCAGACTCGACCACTTGACGTTGCCATGCATCCAATCCCCCGCTTCATCGACCTCCCCTATGATGCGTTTAATTTTTATTGCCAGGCTTTCGATATCGGCTTTAGCGCCAAGATTGCCATTAATAAAACCGGTTGTTAAACCACGATGCTGTTGCACAACAGTTAATAAACTGCGCAAGAGCTTGATATATTCAATACCCTGCATAAATAGTCGCGTTGCCTGTCGTTTTTTGTGGCTCAACGACACTATGAGAAATACCAAAAACCCTACCGGAAATACCAACAAAATAATCATTAATGATACTGGAGTTTCCATTGTACTACTCCGATTGATGAGTCAATCTATGCAAGTGGTCGGCAATGTCGGCAGCTTGACCGGCGCGATAACTATTTTGATTCGCCAGATCCGCCACCGTTTCTATATGTTTTGAAATTTCACGCCCGGCAATGCTCTGCTGTCCAGCAGCTACTGCAATTTCATCAATTAATTCAAATACGTCATCGGTTGTAGTTAAAATTGCTTTTAAGGACTCGTCAGTAGCAGATACACATTGCAATGACTTATCCGTTTTTTCTACTACGTTTGCCATGCTCACCAACACTAGCTGCATACTCTCCTGCACGCGCGCAATGTTAGTTGCAATCTCCCTGGCCGAACCCTGGCTACGCACCGCCAATGCCCTTACTTCATCTGCTACTACAGCAAAACCACGACCATGCTCACCAGCGCGTGCCGCTTCAATCGCTGCATTCAATGCAAGCAAATTGGTTTGCCCTGCTATGTCACTAATAATAACCAAAAACTACTGTTTTCAAAAAAAGTTGCTCCCGCAACCAATAACAAATTTACAAAAAATAGCAGTCAGTAGCACCCAGGATTTCACCG
>JAJQJO010000308.1 GCA_021323495.1 Cellvibrio sp.
AAAATTTCCGCAAATTTATAAAGTGAAATGTTTTGCCAATCTGCGTAGCAATCCCGCTGCGCCTATTTGCCCCGGTTGTCTATTGATTATTCCGATCCCTCATCGGGATGCAAACGGTGTCCAGGATTACCAGCCTTATTTTGATGGGCACCTGATGTTATCGATTAAAGAATTTATTTCCCCACTCGCACCGAAGTTGGTGCAGCTAGCGGTAGAAAATCCTGTCTACGAAAAAATTCAGGTGCGCTGTACGGTGCAATTTAAAAAAGGCTTGCATGTTGGTCGCCACCAGAATCTATTAAACCAGGCATTGTGCAATTATTTATCGCCCTGGCATGGACAGGGTAATAGCGTGCATTTTGGCTGGAGTGTAAGTGAACAGGAAATAAAATCCTTTATCCACAATCTGGAATACGTTGACCACGTGACCGACTTTTCGCTTTTGCGTATCGCGCCCCAAGGCGAGGATTTGTATATTCTTGATGATACGGCCGGGATGGAGGCGAGCACCGTTGGGCGTCACACGATCACCCCGACTTACGCCTGGAGCACAGCCGTACCATTGGCACACCATTACATCCAGACGATTGATCACTATCGTCAGATCCATGCCGAACGCACGGGTGTAGACGAACTGGAAGTGGGCAGCACTTTCATTATTCCCTAATAGGCCAGCACAATGGAAAAACTAGATAGAAACACCCTGAAAAATAAATTCAAAAAAGGAAAGATGCCGTCCGAGCAGGATTTTTCCAGTTTGATCGATGCCATGGTCAACATCCTGGAAGAGGGTTTTAATAAAACCAGCAAGGATGGATTAATTATCTCGCAATTGATGGACACCGGCCGCCTGCTCAGTTTTTATAAAAATATTGCAGTGGACGAAGCGGAATGGTTTTTAGATCTGAGCATGAGCGAAAATAAATTGCATTTTGGCACACCCGCGTACCCACGGGTAATGAGTCTTTACAGCCACAGCGACAGCGATGACAACCAGAATAACTTACGTGTTGCGGTGGGCATCAACAAAGAAAATCCGCAGGCCACACTCGATGTGGAAGGCACTATTGCCTCCACCGGCCGCAGGGGTAAAACGGGCGATATGGCGGTGCTTGCCGATGGCGACTGGTATGACATTACCAGTGTGCTCACCGGGTGTGAAGCCTTTGAAATTGTTGCCGGTGTTGGTGGGCAGGATGCCGATGGCAAATACGCGCTCTTGCACGCCGTTGCGTTAAATACTTTCAACGGTAAAAGTAGCATCAATGCCCAGGATGCACATTTCGGCAATAAATGTACTCGCATTGAATTGCGTTGGCAGCCTGTGCCTGAGCAAGGGCCATTTCATTTTAAATTGCAAATGCGCGCGCAGTGTTGTTTTGGCAAAGACATCTGGATCAAATACCACCTGACCCGTCTCTGGTTTGATCCATTGATGTTGGATAGCAACCAGGCGCCGGAATAAAACCATTATGAATAAATCAAACCTGAATAAAACGGGCGTGCGCGAAGTACATGTTTATCTCAGCCTCGAACAGAGCAGCCTGATATTGGAAGCGCTGGTTGAGCAGCCATTTAAATTGGTGTTTGACATCATTGGCCAATTAAATCATCAGGCACAACAATTTTATCTGCCGGATGTGGAACCCGATGCGACCGCCCTGTTTGTGTTAACAGCAGATGATTTTAGCCTATGTATACAGTCGCTCGGCAATATGCCTTACAACCGTGTCTGCGCACTGGTGAATAATTTACATCAGCAGTTGCTAACGCAGCACATGAATGCGGGTGATACCAACAACGCAAATATTACCCAGGATGTCGGGCAATGACCGCATCCGATATGATTCCACGCCTGCAACCGGATCCCGATGGGCTCGATTTTGCCAGCCTGCGCAAACAAGGTGTTGCGGCGGTGCAAGAACTCGCAGGCAATATCTGGACGGATTACAACCTGCACGACCCGGGTGTGACTATTTTGGAGCAACTCTGTTTTGGGTTAACGGAGTTGGCTTATCAGGTAAAGGTGCCGGTGGCCGATTATCTCGCCAATGAACGCGGCCTGATTGACTTCAATCATTACGCGCTTTATAAGCCGCACGATATTTTCCCCACCCGGCCAGTCACCACCGATGATTATTGCAAACGCTTGCTGGATGAAGTGCCGGACATAGATGCAATCGGAATTGTCACTGCAGCGCAACCCGGCAGCTACGGCGCCTGTCTTTATGATATCGCGATAAAATTACTGGAGCCGTTAACGGGCCCGGAATATAGCGATGAACAAAAACAACAGATATTGCACCGGGTGCACAGCGTATTTGTCAAAAACCGCAACCTCGGTGAAGACCTGCACGCGGTCAGTATTGAACAGAGCGAGCCCTGTTTTTTAAAAGGGGTGGTAGAAACCAATGGCAAGCGTAACCTCGCTGATATTTATGCCGATGTTTTTTTTCAGGTAGCGCGCAAGATTTCCTCCAACATCCGTATTGAACGCTATGAAACGCTCGCGCTTCAGCAACAGGATTTGGCCGATATATTTAACGGTCCACTCACCCGGCACGGCTACATTTACAGTGACGCGTTGAATAGTCGCGATAACAACCAACCGCTGGAAGAATTAAATGGGTTGGTGGCGGCGATTGAGGGTGTAAAAAAAGTGTACCGCCTGGAATTGGTGGATAAGGACGCTAAGCCTATCGATTCCCACGCAATTGACGCCAAATCATTTTTTTTGAAATTTCCGGAAACTCCCACGCAGTGCGAGTGGTTAAAAATTGATTTTAACCCTGGCAAAACTACGGCATCGGCCGGTGTCGTTAAAGTGCGCGATGAAACCCTCGATCAATTAATGGACGAGGCCCGGCGCGCGCTGCAAAAACTGGAATTTGAATACCGCGCTTTTCGCAACAACAAAACCAATAACGCCACTTTTTACAGCCTGCCCCAGGGGCGTCCGCATGAACATGGTGTTTACTACTCGGTGCAGCATCACTTTCCCAATGTCTATGGAATCAATGCCGCCGGTGTATCCAGTAGTAATACCGGCAAGCGCAAGCAACAGGCACAGCAACTCAAAAGCTATCTTTATCCTTTTGAGCAGCTGATGGCCAATATGCTTACGCATATCCAGAATTTACAGCAGCTGTTTAGTTTGAATGAGCAGCCCAGCCAGAGTTATTTTGCGCAGTATCTCGATAACCACCAGATTCCAGATTTTGCCGGACTCTATAAAGATACTGCGACCGATCTGGGCCAGATCCGTGCACTGCAGCAGCGTTATGATCCGGCCACCGATCGCAAAAGCCGTGCACTGGATACACTGCTCGCCCTGTATGGCGAGGAGTTCTCGCAAGAGGCGTTACTGCATTTTAATTACTACCATCAAGAGCAGCCTGACTATTGGGCGATCGATAATAAAATCCGCTATTTATTCCATCTGGTCGAAATCAGCGGCAGCCGCTCCGGTGCTTTTGATACCAGTGAGCCACATTGGCAATCAAGCAACCTCGGTAGCTTGCATAAAAAAATCAATATTTTGCTCGGTATCCAGCAACATGAGAGCCTGGTGCCGCTCTCGCAATGTCTCCGTGCAAACCATATTAATCTGGTGGATGACACTGCTATTAGCCAACAGGCAGAATCGTTTGCAAACGATAAAAACTGGCAACCGGTGCCCACACTCAAAGCAGCACAGCGCCAAAAATTATTGCAGTGGAACTATACCCCGAGCAAAACCTTGACCCTGAGTCCGGCAATGCTGCGCGAAGGAACCAGTATTGATGCCTATCGTTTACGGCGTGTCGGCCAAAGTGAAGCGGTGGAGGTGCATTTCTATTCACATGCCCAGGACCGTTGGACCGAGTTAAAAACAGCCGCTGATCGCGACCAGGCAATTGCCTATGTACATAAATTCAAAAAAATCATTACCGATGTCAATGCCAGCGCCGAAGGTTTTTATCTGCTCGAACACATTTTATTGCGCACACGCCTGTCAGAAAAAAATATTGCAGGGGGGCCCGCCACAGAGACGTCTGCCACAGAGACGCCTGCCTCGTTGGACGATGAGTTTTTACATTGCCGCCTTAGTTTTATTTTTCCACTCTGGACCGCGCGTTTTGCCAATCCGGCGTTTCGCCAGTTTGCTGAAAAAACCATTGCTAACCAATTGCCCGCCCACTTATTCCCGCACGTTTATTGGCTTTCGCTGGAGGAGATGAGTGATTTTGAAAACCTGTATCAACCCTGGCTCCATTATTTGCAACAATATGAAAGCCAGCGTCTAACAGCAGCAGCGGATATCAACCTGGGTAAAAAACTCGATCAGGCTGCACAGAGGTTGCGCGCCTGGCTTGAACAGCAAACGCCCTCCCCGGCCTACTGGATCTAAGCCATGCAACCCCAACATCGCATCGAGGAAATGATCGTCGACCTGTCGTTCAGCACGGCCAGGCTCGCTCGCTGCGAAAAAAATAAACTTGCCGATTGGCTTGGCAATGACTTGCTACCTGCACTGGATACATTATTTTCCCGCTATGTACCGGGTGACTATGTACTGCGGTTGGACCAACTCGAATTTGATTTGGGCAATGTCGACAATCACAACTATCAGGACGTTATTTGCGAGCGATTGATCACCGCGTTAAGCCGGGTATTGGAGCAGCATTTATTAGCGACAGATACACAGCGGATAGCGTCGCAGAATATGTCGTTGCAGACAAATCCATTAGCTATACCACCTCTATCGACCGCTGTTACAACAGAACCTTTATCAACGACTAAAAACACCTTGGTGTTGCAGCAATTATTTACCTATTTGCACAGTGGGCAGGT
>JAJQJO010000022.1 GCA_021323495.1 Cellvibrio sp.
CTGCTCTTCCACTGCGACTTGCCTGAACAATCCATCCAATGCTGTGTTGAGTACGTGTTGCTCCAGATCAAGATCCGGTTTATTGGCGATCGGCAACATGTTGTAGCTGCCGAGCAATTGCTGGTATTGGTTGTAAAAACCGATTTGCTGCAAGTTCTGTTTGATGATCGGTAAATAGCGCTGGCGCAGGCTTGCCTCGGTTTGCGCGCGGAAATAATCGGTTGCCGCCGTGTTATTGCCGCGCACTATACCTAACGCGTCGTTAACACTCATGTTGCGCACTGCATCCACAAACACAGTTTTTGCTTCTACCGCCGCTTTTTCTGCGCCCTGGTTCATTAAGCTTTCTACCTGGTCCAATTGGCCGCCAAGCCCGAATTGCCGCAATTTGCTGGTAATGGGTTGCAGGTTCGCCGGCAGTTCAATGCGATACAGCGGATTATTGGCATAGCCGCCCGTTGCCGAAAGGCTGGTGGCGGCGCGGTTGCTGCCCAGCTCCAGTGCTTCCTTGATCCCGCGTACCAATTGCGCTTGATTGTTATAACCGGCAGCGCCAGCAACAGTAGCGCCTGTCTCGGCGATTTGCGGCAGGGTGGCGTTGCAGGCCATAAGACTAAGCGGTAGTGCTACCAGGCAACTGTTGAGAAGCAGGTTTTTAATCGATTTCATTCATAGATCCTTGCAGGGTTTAGTAAGTGTTAGGGGGAAATAAGGTCAACCAATTGGATTCGGTAGCTATTATCGGCGTGGATGTAGCGCCAGCGCACGTCCAGATCCAATAACTTCATCCCATAAATTCGTTCAGGTTCCGGGCGCTGGTATTGCGGACGTGGATCCTGCTGCAAAACCTGGGTGATTAAACCGGCGAGGTCAGTGCCGGTGCGTTTCCAATAATCGATACAAACTGCCATCAGCGCTGCCGGGATATCCACCGTGAGCAGCTCTGGCGGTGCGCCTGCAAACAGGTTTTCTGCTGCCAACACACAATCGACATAGGGCACATAGGGTTTTATGTCCAAAACCGGTGTGCCTTCGAGCAAATCCACGCCGCTGATTTGCACCAATAACTTGCCGTCGCGTTCGGCGATGCCGCGCAAGCGTACGACAGATAAACCAATCGGTGCCGGTCGGGTAGGCGAACGGGTGGCGAACACCCCGAGGGTTTTATTGCCTCCGAGGCGCGGCGGTTTGACCTTGGCTTTCCATGCCTCGCGCTTGTTAGCGTGGAAAACAAATTGGACCCACACGTGCGTACACCCCTCCAAACCATCGAACGCGGCCCGGTCATCATAAGGAGGCAATAATTCGATCTCGGCATAGGCGAGGGAGGCAAGGCCCGGTTGGCGCGGAATACCGAATTTCTCCTTGAAACAGGAGTGGACTATGCCAATGGCGGGGAAAGTGAATTTCATAGGGTATCGCTACACAAATAATGTGGCGCAAGGCTAGGCAAAAGCCGGGCTTAGCTCAACTCTTTTTTGTCAGGTTTTTTGGAGTTAGTGAAATGGTTTTGTAGGTCGAAAATCGATTGTTTATTTTTATCAGTAAAACAAGGTGCTATGCGTGCAATTTATGAATGTCGGCTAAATTTACATATTTGTGTGACGGGTTTGGCACTAGTTGGCGTGAATTATTGAATTTAAACGAAAAATAGAAATAGGCACGGGTTGTGCTCAATGTCGCTTAAATAATTAAACCACACTACTACAAAGGACATTTTTATGAGTTTTTATGCCAGGATTTTTGCTGTTGCAGGTCTGGGTTTGGGATTGGGTATGGATCCTATCGGTGCGCATGCCGGGGTGCTGGATTACAACCTGGCACTCACCGGTAACCTGAATGGTGCGGTGCATGTTGAAGGTATGACATTTGTAGGCGGGAATCTGGTGTCCACCCAAATGTCGGAGTTCAACCACAAAGATTTCACTCCGGAAGGTTCTTTTGATGGTCTGGAGGTGGCGGGCAACGTCAGCGGCCAAATGAAAATCATGCACGGCGAAACGGCAGTTTACGGCACTAAAGATGCCAGCGCCCAAATCGGCTGTGTTGGCAGCGTTAACTGCACTACTGGTGGCGTTAACCTGTCCGCGAAAAAGACCGCACTATCGAATGAGATGACCAGCCTGACGTCCAGTTATCAAGGTCTGGCGACCAACGCCGCGGCAGCGGTGAATGGCAATCAAGTCAAACTTAAATACACAGGTACTGATGACCTCGCCATTTTCAGCGTGAATGCGGCGGATATTTTCTTTCAAAACTCCGGCATTGAATTGGATCTGGGTGCGGCGACCAAGGTGGTTATCAACGTAGTGGGTAACATCACTGTGACCAACACCAACCTGAATGGCAATTGGAACTACGCCAATACCCTATGGAACTTCTACACCGCTACTGCCGTTGATTTCGGTTCTATGGCGGTAAAAGGCTCAGTGTTAGCGGCCAATGCGGATGTATTTAACGCCGCCGGTTTTGATGGATCGCTCTACGCCAAGTCCTACACCAACACCAGCCTGCGCGAAGTGCATGGCTTCTTCTGGAAGGCGCCGCAAGTCGATACCCACACAGTGCCGGAGCCATCTATTCTGGTGCTTTTGTTGGCTGGTTTGGGCATGATTGGTTTGGGGCATCTGCGCCGTCGCAAATAATTATGCGCGTGTGCCACGCATAAAAAAACCGGGCTGAGACCCGGTTTTTTATGCCTGCAATTCCCCTGAATCTATAGTCACTAAACCGCAAAGTGCGCGATCTGGGTTTCCAGGTCTTTGGTGGTGTCATCCAGCCGCCGCGCTATCTGCTCGGAGATACGCGCATCCTGGTTCAAGCTATCGATCAGGCTGACGACCCGGATTATATTTTTATTGATCTCCTCCGCCGTATAACTCTGCTCTTCGGCAGCGGTGGCGATCTGCATATTCATTCCCAAAATGGCGGTTATCGACTGGGTAATCTGGTTGATCGATTGCCCCGCCTGACCGGCCATTTCCAGGGTGGCCCCGGTTTTGCCCTGGCTGGTTTTCATTGCCTGCATGGCGTTGGTCGCGCCTTTTTGGACGGCTTCAATAATTTGCTGGATTTCAGCGGTGGAATCCTGGGTGCGTTTGGCGAGTGAGCGAACCTCGTCCGCCACTACCGCAAATCCGCGCCCTTGCTCACCGGCGCGCGCTGCTTCAATCGCGGCATTGAGTGCGAGCAAGTTCGTTTGTTCAGCCACGTTTTTGATCACATCCAGCACACCGCCGATGCGATTGGTATCGGCTTCCAACTGAGTCATAGCGCTGCCGACATTATTGACCTCGTTGCTTAGCTGAGTGATTGCGTCGAGGGTGTTATCCATGATCTTTAAGCCCTGATGTGCGTTCTGGTCGGCACTCTGGGCGGCATCGGCAGCGCCACCGGCGTTGCTCGCTACTTCCTGTACGGTCGCGGTCATTTCAGTGATGGCAGCAGAAACCTGGTCGGTAGAGTGATGGGCTTGGTCGGTATAGCGCGCCACCGCCGAAGCGCTTTGACTGATCTGTTTCGATGCCTCCGTCAGTTTTTGCATCGAGTTTTGTACCGTTGTCACCACTTGGGCGATGCTTTGCTGCACCTGGTGAATGTTCCGCCCGAGTTTGCCCAGTTCACCAGCATCTTTGAACTGCAAGGTTTGGCGGAAATTGCCGCCCGCGAGTAAGGCGAGGTGGTCATTGATATTCGCCAAGGGCGTAATGAGGCTTTTGCGCAGGATAACCAACACCATAAACACCACCAGAACCCCACCGGCCAAGATCAATGCGCTCGCCCAGAAAGACACGCTTTTGCTCGCTGTCAGATTAGTCGCTGTGTCATCTGCAACGCGGGCGCTAATCAGCTGTGCAGATTCTTCCAGTAGCTTGCTCGGCTCGCGGTCGATCCCGGTTACTGCTTTGTCACCCGCAGCGGGGTCAAAATCTGCCGCTTTAAATGCTTCCAAACCTGTCTGGTAGCGCCCAAACGCTGTTTGATGAGCTTGTAGGAATGCATCAACTTTAGCGCGGCTATCGTCTTTCAGATCGGCTTTCAGCCGTGTGCCCTGCTGTTGGATATCGCGGTGCAGGGTTTCAAATTGCGTCCAGTACTGCGTTAGTTTTTGTGGATCTTTGCCACGCAGGAGCACATTTTTCCACTCCTGTACCTGGGTTTTGAACTGGTAGTTCATATGGTTGATGCTGCGCTCTTGCGCCACCGAACCCGCGATCAGCCGGTTGTAGTCGGCGATAGTGTTACTGAGCAGGGAGATAGCGATACCGCTGATCATCACAAACAGAACAATCCCTGCAGTGATGGCAATCAGCAGGCGGGCTTGAATACTGGAAAAGGAAAACATGATAAAAAGGCCTTCAAACAATTGGAGTTCTTCGAGTATAGGAGACAAAACGCGACTGGGTAGATCTGAACGGGTTGTTACGCTATAGCGGAAATCACCGATCTGCACTTTTCCTTACCAGCGCAATAAATTCGACCTTGAGGCTCAGTAAGCCGTCAATTACTAAAGCCGGTTGCAGTGCGATTATTTTTTTAAATGGTTACTTTTTTCCGGCAGTGGAAATTCCCTTTAATCCCAGTTGCAGGGCTTCGGTTGACGTATGGACTGAACCATTTTTGATAATTACATCGTGATCAAATTCCAGGGATGATCCCAGCACTAAAATGGAATCCGTCAGCGCGTGGAAGTCAATTTTTTCGGTAGGCCGACTAAAGACAGTAACGCCACCGGGAAGCGGTTTACCCGCGCTGGCTTGCACTTGTCCACTGACGACTGCTGCCCATGCAAATTGATGGCTGAGCGGAAATTCATAAGTCCAGCGCTGCCAGGCATTAAGGTGTATTACAAAATAATTAGTCAGGGCGGGGATCGCAAATTGGCTGCGGTTCTTGCCGTACCAGCCAATTAATACCTGCGTGGGATCAGCCCGGGTTGTAAACTCGGGATTGATGTAAGCAGATTGTGGCGATGAGTTTTCCAGCGCGGGCGATAACGCAATACACACTTGTACACCTACGTAGTCATTCGTTATGGGCTCGATTGAATGCCAAATTCCCGAGCCTGCAATAACCCAGGACCAGCCATCTTTTTTCAAGATGCCGCGTTTACCGGTGGAATCCGAATACTCGGCTTCCCCTGCAATCACATAGGTAATAATCGCCTGTCCTGAAGCCGGTACTAACCTCGGCCTGTTGTCGTCGGACATAACGCGGACGGTAAAACGTTTTAGCGAGATGAACGGTTTAATTTTTTCCAGGTCAGTCCCGGATGTTATTAAATTATCTTTATCTTGTTGATAAGAATCTTCCGTGCTGCGTGCCAGGTCTTTGGGTGAAATGTTCATATTGATGATCCCTTCTCTTTATTGCGGCGCGATCACCGAGCCTGCCATCAACGCATCAAAGACTTGCTGATCCAACACTTTACTGTTGGTGCGATCCAGCAGTTCACCTATATCCCACACAAACGGCAGCAGCCCATTGGCGCGCGCCTGTTGGGTGAGGTATTTGAAATAGTAGGCACGGCTATCCAAATGCAATTGCAAATCTGCACCGCTTAAATTTTTGCGCACGCCGGTACCAAACTCGCCCATCACCACGGGAATCCCCTTATCCACAAATTGGGTTTTCATGAGTTTGAATTGTTGATCCACATAATCTTCTTCGCCCCATGTGGGGTTGTGGGCGGTATCAGTAGCGGAGTGGAAATCCTTCCCCCAATAAAAGAATTGGTTGCCCCAACTCTCGTCTTTGGTCATACCGGTGTAGTTCCAGGGGCTGTAAAAATGAATCTCGGCCATCAAGCGGTTGGCGACTGAATCGGTCGGCATTTGTGTCATTAAGGTGTTAGTTTTTTCAATATCGGTCGATGGGCCTTGTACGATGAGCACTCGTTGCGCATTTTTACCGCCGGTGGCGCGCACGGTGTCGATAAAGGTTTGGTGGTAGGAGAGTAAAACACTCATCTGTTCCGCCGTTTCAACGTTGGGTTCGTTGGCGCTGGCAAAGAGCACTCGCTCATCAAAATCGCGCAGCTGCGTGGCTATTTGCTCCCAAAACGCTTTTTGTTTCGCATTGTTTTGCTCCTGCTTGACGGGCACTACATGGTTCTCCAGCCAGCCGCCATCCCAGTGGATATTCACAATCACGTAGAGATTGTTATCGACACAATATTGCACCACTTCTTTGATGCGGTTGAGCCAGATGGGGTCGATTTCTGCCGTGGTCTGATTCGCGTATTGATCCCATGACACGGGCAGACGCACCGCGCTAAAACCGGATTGCTTTACAAAAGTGACAAACTCTTTGGTGATTTTAGGATTGCCCCAATAGGTTTCCGATTTTCCACCCATCGCCTCTAATGTATTGCCGATGTTAAAACCGATGTTGATCTTGCTGGCGATTTGTACGGCATTGCTTTCCATCCCGATGTTATCGGCTGGTAATGGATTCAGGTTGTAACCCGGATAGATTCCGCTGGTTGCTGGAACGCTAGAAACTGCCGCACTGCTTGGGGTAACCGCAATCACCGATGAGCTAATCGCTGTCACTGAGCTGGGACTGATCGAGGATGCGGGTTTGATAGAGCCGGGTTGCGGTGTTGTGGAGCCGCCTCCACCACCACATCCCAATAGCGAGAGCAATAGACTGGATAACAGCAGGCTGTTTTGTAAGGTCATGACAATTCTCTTTATTGTTGTTAGTAACCGACGGCTGCGCGCCGCAGGTGATGCAGCAGCTCAGGGAATTTGAACGGGAGAGTTTTGCTATAAACCGGTAGGAAGTGTTAATGCTTGCGCTAAAAAGGGTATCAATTGGTAAAAAGTTGCAGTTTTTTTAATTTAAGTTGAAGAGCCGGACGTTTTATCGCACAGGCTTTTATAGATTTTGGGGGTACAGCTGTATTCTTCTTTGAAGAGTTTATTGAAGTAGGAGACATTTTTATAACCCACCGAATAGGCGATCTCGGCGATGTTGGCGTCCTCCGCTTGCGCGAGCAGACGTGCGGCCTCGGTTAAACGCAATTTGTTCAGATAACCGGTAAAGGTAAAACCTAATTCGGATTTGAGGATCTCATTGATTTTGGTACGGCTGACACCTATCTCGCTCGCCATGGCATCGAGGCTTAAGTCGGCATTGGCATATTGGGTGGCCATAAAATGCAGGATCGCACTTCTATCCTTATTCCTGAGCGGCTCCACTGACAGTTGTTGATAGGCAATCAGCGGTCGGTCGCGCTGGATTTTATCGCGCAGTGTATGGATCAAGGCCTGGTTGTGCCGGCGGAATAGCCAGACGGCGTAACTGCCCCAGAGCAACAACATCAATCCGCCGAACAGGTAAAGGTAAACCCAGTTGTGGCCGATCAAGGTGATTTCGCTTAACTGGACATTGGAGTCAGTGTCCATTGGCGTTTGGAAACTGCTGCCAAAGCTGAGTTTCGCCACCTTCTTGAGTGTGTACTCCTTACGTGATAGATCCACCTTAAACATAGTGAACCACCATTGCGGAGTTTCCAGACGGGTGAGATCAAGCTCAATTTCACCCCAATGGGAATCGCAGGAAAAAAAGGTTGATGGGGAGCGATAACTTAAAAAATCCCCTGGTTTTGATACCTGCTCATCAAAGGTGAGCAAGGCGCAGCTAAGGGTGTTGGCGGTAGAGCATTTTGCGCTGAAGACAATTTTATCGAAGGCCGATAAATCCACTAACTCTGGCTCGGTCTTGTCTCCGGTAAAAACTAAATTGACGGCGGCAAACGGATATTGGGCCTGACGCGACAAAGTGAAATTAAAATTCAAACTGAAGATATCATCGGCAATTTTCAGCAGGGAGCTTCCGCCTTGGTAAACATCTGTGTGCGGTTCGCTTTTCCACTGCAGATCAGTGTCGCTGCCGGGTAGTAGCGAGACTCGCACAAAGGTTTTATCCACGCACACATAACCAACCAGCCCGGTTGCCAATAAGAGGCAGAGCAGGCTTACCAGTGCTTGGTTATAAAAGTGCTGCATTAGCGTGCGGCTGGTTTTTAGCTCGGAAAGAGGGTTTTCACACCCTCTTTAGTGCCGAGCAGCAATACATCGGCAGCTTGCACAGCAAACAGACCGTTGGTGACTACGCCGGTAATCTGGTTGACGCGGGTTTCCAACCCGACCGGGTCGATAATCTGCAGGTTATAGACATCGAGGATCACATTACCGTTATCGGTCACAACACCATCGCGGTACACCGGCGTGCCGCCGAGTTTGACCAGTTCGCGCGCAACGTAAGAGCGTGCCATGGGGATCACTTCCACCGGCAGCGGAAATTTGCCCAGCACATCAACCCATTTGCTTTCGTCGGCGATGCACACAAATTCTTTGGACACGGCGCGCACGATTTTTTCGCGCGTTAAGGCCGCACCGCCGCCTTTGATCAAATGAAGGTAAGCATTGCTCTCATCGGCGCCATCAACATATACCACCAGCTCGCTGACCGAGTTGCAATCCAGCACATCGATGCCAAGTTTTTTCAAGCGCGCGGCCGAGGCATCGGAGCTGGCCACAGCACCGGCAAATTGGTTTTTGATCTCGCCCAGATAATCGATAAAAAAGTTGGCGGTCGAACCGGTGCCGACACCGATAATCGCATCGTTAAATAATTTGGGTTTGATGTATTCAATCGCCGCGCGGGCGACGGCTTGTTTGAGTTGATCTTGGGTCATTTGATTATTCTCGGGAGCTGGGTCAAAAACTTGCCGCATTATACGGATTTTCGCCGTGCCAGCAGCGGCTAAATTGTTTACACTGCGGCGACTTTTTCATTCCCCCCAAGCAAGAACTGACATGCCTGAATCCTACATAAAACGTATCCTCAATGCCCGCATCTATGATCTCGCGGTCGAAACCCCGCTTGATGAAGCGCGCCTGCTGTCGGCGCGCACCGGCAATAAAGTCCTGCTTAAACGCGAAGACTTGCAGCCGGTGTTCTCGTTCAAGTTGCGCGGCGCTTACAACAAGCTGATGCAGCTCACCGAAGAAGAGCGCAATCGCGGTGTGATTTGCGCCTCGGCGGGCAACCATGCGCAGGGTGTTGCGCTCGGCTCCCAGCATTTGGGGATCAAAGCCATTATCGTTATGCCGCGCACCACCCCGGCGATTAAAGTCGATGCGGTAAAAGCGCGCGGTGCCAAAGTCGTGTTACATGGCGATAACTACGATGAAGCTTCGGCGCACGCCAAAAAGCTGGTCGAAGAAAAAGGCATGACTTACATCCATCCGTTTGATGACCCGGATGTGATCGCGGGCCAAGGTACTATTGCGATGGAAATCCTGCGCCAGTACCCCGGCAAAATCGATGCGATTTTTGTCGCGGTTGGCGGCGGCGGTTTAGCGGCCGGTATCGGCGCCTATGTGAAATACCTGCGCCCGGAAACCAAAATTATCGCGGTGGAATCAGATGAGTCTGCGTGCTTGATGGCGGCGATGGAAAAGAAAAAACGCGTAGTCCTGCCGCAAGTGGGCATCTTTGCCGACGGTATTGCGGTAGCGCAAATCGGCGAGGAAACTTTCCGTGTACTGCGCAAAGTGGTCGATGAATGCATGACCGTGAACACCGATGAAATCTGCGCGGGCATAAAAGATATCTTTGAAGACACCCGCTCCATCGCCGAACCAGCCGGTGCAACCGGCGTTGCGGGGCTGAAAAAATACGTGGCCAAATACGGCATTACCGGCCAGACGCTGGTGGCCATCGACTGCGGCGCCAATATCAATTTTGACCGATTACGCTATATCAGCGAGCGTACGGAAATCGGCGAACAGCGCGAAGCAATTCTGGCGGTGACTATTCCCGAGCGTCCGGGTGCCTATAAAGATTTCTGTAAGGCGCTGGGCAAACGCAATATCACCGAGTTTAACTATCGCTACGCGGATGCGACCAACGCCAAGATTTTTGTCGGTGTGCAGGTGGGCGCGGGCGGCACTGATCGCACCGATCTGGTTAATGAATTACAGGCGCAGGGTTACGATCTGGTTGACATGACCGAGAACGAACTGGCGAAACTGCACATTCGCCATTTGGTGGGCGGCCACGCGCCGCAGATTACCGATGAGGTCCTCTATCGCTTTGAATTCCCCGAGCGCCCGGGTGCACTGCTGACCTTTTTGACCAAGGTAGCCGGTCGCTGGAATATCTCCCTGTTCCATTATCGCAACCACGGCTCCGCGTCCGCGCGGGTTCTGGTGGGTATGCAAGTTCCGAAAAAAGACTATGCAGACCTGAAAGTGTTTTTGAACGATTTGAATTATCCCTATTGGGATGAAACCAAAAACGAGGCGTACAAGTTTTTCCTGGGTTAATCACCCACTTGTTTTAAATCTCAAAGGGCGCCCGTGTTGTGTTGACCGGGCGCCTTTTGTTTTTTTGCCTCACTGCATTTTGTTGATCCCTGTCTATCCTTAACCCATTCGGGAAAGGGTTAATTTATGTTCAGGAACTGGCGCAACCGAAATTTTGGTGTAATCTGGACAACGTTGTCAGTCGCGTTTGATGCGATCCAATGAATGCTTATTTGAGTCAATACCAGAGTTCCATACAAAATTCCAAATGCACTATCAACCAACATATAAAAGGCTGGAGCAGCAACAATGAAAGCAGCAGGTCGACATCTATTCGTGCGTTTCAGTGCATTGGCACTGGCCTTGGGGCTTGCCCAGGGCGCTTTGGCAGCAGGTTTAACCCAGCAACAATTGGGCGAGTTTGCCGATAAGGCACAGCTGCGTTTTGCGGTAGTCAATAATTTTGCCACTAAACCCGAGCTGCAATTAACGCTGAGCAATGAGTCAGGTGTGGCTCTACCGGCAGGAAAAAGCGACTGGCGAATTTACTTCCATTCGGTGCGCAAGTTGGAGGCCACGCCGGATGGTTTGAGCCTGCGCCATGTGCAAGGCGACCTGCATGAGCTTGCACCCACGGCCGGATTTAAAGGTCTCGCCTTGGGGGCGAGCCTCAAGGTGCCCTATACCGCCAGTGCGAGTATGGTGAGCTACACCGATTTTATGCCGCGCGCGTTTATCGCCCAGCCGGGTCTGCAGGCGGAAGTTTTTGCCAATACCGATACTGAAAACGTGAAGGATTTTGTCGAGCCTTTTACCAAACCCGAACAGCTGCAACGCTTCGGTGGTGAGACCAAAGATCTATATCCCATCGCTACCGCCGCTACCCGTTATCAAGATAATCTTGCCGTTAACCAAGCGGCAGCCAGGCTCGATGCCAGCCCCAAAATTATCCCGACCCCAGCCGAGGTGAAATATCGCAAAGGCAATGTAACACTTGATAGCAGTTGGCAAATTCGTTACGCCGGGCGTTTGACTAGCGAGGCAAATTATCTGGTCGCACAATTAAAAGCGGCGGGTGTAACACTAACTGCATCAGCTGATCATGTTGCTGCAACGGGCAAGGTAATCGAAGTAAAAATCGATAGCACAAATGCACAAGCGGAAGCCTACTCACTCGATATCGCTGCCGACAAAATTACCATCAACGGTAGTGATAACGCCGGTGCTTTTTACGGTATCCAAAGCGTATTGAGTCTGCTACCAGCGCAAACCGCTACCAGCCACACACTGCCACAATTGAGCGCCACCGATGCACCGCGTTACACCTGGCGCGGCATGCACTACGACATGGGGCGCAACTTCCACGGCAAAGATGTAACACTGCGTTTGATCGAACAGATGGCGCGTTACAAACTCAACAAATTGCATCTGCATTTAACCGAAGATGAAGGCTGGCGCCTGGAAATTCCCGGCCTGCCGGAGTTGACTGACGTCGGTGGCAAACGCTGTTTTGATCTCACGGAGCAGGGCTGTCTACTCACCCAGTTGGGCACTGGCCCGCATCCGTCAGGTTCAGGTAATGGCTATTACACGACTGTCGATTTTATCGAAATTTTGAAATTCGCCAGCGCGCGTCATATTGAAGTGATTCCTGAAATCGATATGCCCGGTCACGCCCGCGCGGCAGTGAAATCCATGGAGGCGCGCTACAAAAAATTGCTCAAAGCCGGTAAAAAAGCCGAGGCCGAGCAGTATTTGTTGTCCGATCCGCTGGATAAATCCGAATATATCAGCGTGCAAAGTTACACCGATAACGCCATCAACGTCTGTCTGCCTTCGACCTATGCCTTTGTTGATAAAGTGGTTTACGAACTGCAGCAGATGTATCGCAAAGCCGGCGCCAAGCTGGTGACCTTCCATATGGGCGGCGATGAAGTGGGTGCTGGTGCCTGGACTGCATCACCCGCGTGTGATGCGCTCTTTGCCAAAGGTGAGCAAGGTATTGCAGGCCCGGCCGATTTGAAACCCTATTTTGTCAGCAAGGTAGCGGCGATTACTGCCCAGCGCGGTTTGGATCTGGCCGGTTGGGAAGACGGTTTGATGTACGACGCAACCAACACGTTTAATCGCAGCCAATTCGCCAACAAGCATGTGCTCGCCAATGCCTGGGATAACATTTGGGAGTGGGGCGTTGCCGACCGCGCCTATCGTTTGGCGAATGCGGGTTACGAGCCAATTTTATCGCTCGCGACCCATTTGTATTTCGATCATCCCCATGAAGCCAACCCGGAAGAGCGCGGTTACTACTGGGCGACGCGCTACACCGATAACGCCAAAGTATTTGGTTTTATGCCGGACAATCTCTACGCCAATGCGGATAAAACCCGCAACGGCGCGCCGATTGAAAATCTGGAAGCGCTAGTAGGCCGCGCGCTGCCGAAACTGGAAAAACCGGAGAATTTGCGCGGTATACAAGGGCAGGTGTGGACTGAAACTATCCGCACCGGTGCACAAATGGAGCAAATGATTTATCCGCGTCTGATTCCACTCGCCGAGCGCGCCTGGCACAAAGCAGCATGGGAAGGTGATTCGCCGGATGCCGCCGCACGCAGTGCCGATTGGGCGGCCTTTGCGGTGCAATTAAGCGTAAAAGAATTGCCGAAGCTGGCTGCGTTAGGGGGGGACTTTTATCTGCCACCACCTGGTGGTGTAGTTGATGATGGCAAACTGCTGGCGAATACGGCATTGCCTGGTTTGGTCATTGAATTCAGCATCGACAACGGCATAAGTTGGAACACCTACACGGGTGAGCACGCCGCACGTAAATCTGAAGTATTGTTACGTACCCGTTTGGGTAAAGTGACCAGCCGTGTAACAGCCACTGCTAACTAGTCCTGTCTTGCGCAAGGATGCGCAATGACAACGTAAGACATCAAGGCCGCTTCAGTGAACCCCTCTTTTTTTATTATTTTTAGCGTTCGTTATTACTAAACTACAAAAACGCGATAAAAAGTCCGCTAGTTGTGCGATTTTGCACATGTTTTTGCAATATTGTTGCTGACGTGTGTTTCATTATTGTAATTCATTGACTATTATTCAATCACACCGCTGAGTTGCATGTGGTGCGAATGCTTTTTTTCAAGATATTTTGCGCAAGGCTACAACCATGAAAGTCGACGTTATTTCCGTTGTGTTTGTTTTGTTTTGCCTTGGAGTCTGTGTAACCCTGTTGGATGTTGGTGCTTTAGTGTCGTTTGCAGAGGCCGCAGTAGAAACGACCTCTGAATAGTAACAGGCTAGTAAACGGAATTTTCGACAATGACTCCCGCTTCGGCGGGAGTTGTTTTTTGTGCAATGAGATTTTGTTGTCTCAACCTTGGGGCAAAATGATTTCCCGGTCGGTCGCAATTGCAAAGAGCGGTATATCCCAACTGGCGGTGGTGAGTGATTCCACTTCCTGGCAGGCATGCGCCAAACCGATGAGCGCTGGTTTTCCAATGTTTTTTTTCTGTTTGAAGGCGAAAGTGGCATCGTAAAAACCACCGCCCATTCCTAACCGCGCACCACTGCGATCAAAACCCACTAACGGCATCAACACCACATCCAAGAGTTGTGCAGGTATTTTATGTTGCGTGCGAAAGTCCGGCTCGGGAATACCAAAGCGATTTTTGTTGAGCAGTGCGTCCTGGGTGTATTCGACAAACCATAATTTGCGGCTTTTGCCCGGGCGCAGCACGGGTAAGTAGCTGTGCTTATCCATTTTCCATAGCTGTCGGATAATCGGTTCCGGATCTATCTCGCCGTCATTCGCCATATACAAGGCAACATTTCGCGCCCGCATAAATTGCGGCACTTGCATTAGCTGGCGCAGCAAGTGAAGGGAAGCCTGGGTTTGTTGGGTGGGATTCAATGCTTTGCGACGCGCGCGCAATTCAAGGCGCAAGCCAATTTTAGCCTTGGCGAGTTCGTCGAGCGGTTGGTCGTGTGGTAGATGAGAATCAAACAGATCGGCCATAAATAGCCTTAGTGATAAACACAGAAGAGAGTTAAGAGACCCCGAAATGCCGCAACCAAGCTGGCCTTGAACCCATAGGTTCAAGGAGGTAGCACCTGTGGTTTTTAAGGCTTTCCGTCAGGCGGACATGCACACCAAACACAACGAGACACCACCAGTTTTGTGGAAATCGGCTCAAGGACTTGTCGGTTTGCAAACATTCCAGGGCGTGGCGCCAGTATAACCCAAGGTTACCTCGCTTCCGCAAATGAAATTATGATTGGGTTGTATAACCGGTTAGCAATTAATCGTCTTAAACACCGCTGGTAAAAAGATGAAATTGCGCTTGTGATTATGAATGCAACAGACTTAATGGCTGTTAGGCAGCCACAGATATGCAACTACAAAAACAACAGCGCCCGCAAATACGGGCGCTGTTAGCTGGAGCGGATGTTTTGTTAGATAGGTGTTTATTCCAGATTAGACAGAGTGCGATCCAGTTTCTGATTCAAGCGTAATAAATCACTTTGGTTAGCTGCGCCGCTGGCGCCTGCGCTGCTATTTTTGGATTGCAATAATTCGTGGCTCAGGTTGAGTGCCGCCATTACGGCTATTCGCTCAAGTCCAATTACAGCGCCGGTACCGCGAATAGCCTTCATGCGCTCATCAAGCAATTGGGCCGATTCCACCAGCGCCTGGCGCTCCTCGCGCGGGCAAGCAACTTGGTATTCTTTATCGAGGATTTTTACAAAAACAGTTTCGTTGCTCATCAATGCCTCGATTACTCAGCGTCCAGGTTACGTAAATGGGTGATCATCGCTTCTACCCGGCTGCGCGCCAAATCATTCTTTTCGATCAGGCGCACCCGCTCGCGTTGCCACTCGCTTTCGCGGGTCTTGAGTTCGGCATTTTCTTGCTGCAAGCGATTACACAGCAGGATCAGCTTATCCAGCTTGGTTTCAAGGGCGAGTAACAGATCGTCAGACATGATAATAAATAACCAATAAATAGCGCAGGTCGCCCACTATATTGCGCGCTCGGCGGGTGGTCAATCGCACAGCCCAAGTTAATGTGAATTCGAGATGTCGGTTGTTATCAAATGATAAACAAACAGGTTTTACTTGAACCGTGTCAACCTTATAAATTGCTATATAAAAAGTTTGCAGAGCCGCCCAAGCCAATCGTGATAGCATTCGCCCACTGTGATGAGAGGCCTTTATGACCGATACAACTTCCCCCGAACAACTGCTTACCCCCCTGAACTTTGACGATCTGGCTAACCTGTTGGCACCCCTTGGAACCCTCAATAGCCCTTCCGAGCTGCATGGTCTGTTGTGCGGAAAGTTGGCCGGCGGTGCGACCTTGAGTGAAATTAACTGGTTGTTGGAGGCAGTTGAATTCCTCGACTTTATCGCCGCACCCGATGAGCAAGTGCGCATCGCCCTGAGCCGCTTGTATCACACCACCTGCGACCAATTGCGCGGTCAATTCAGTTTGAAATTGATGCTGCCCGATGATGACAACACGCTGAACGATCGGGTCCGTGCCCTGAGTGAATGGTGTCACGGTTTCCTTACCGGATTTGGCAGCGTCGATCACCAGGGCAAGCGGGTGATCAACGAAGAGTTTGAAGAAATGTTGCAGGATTTGGCGAACATTGTTCAAATCCAGGCTGATGATGAAGAGGATGAGCCAAGCGCAGAAGCGGATTATATGGAAGTGACCGAATATGTGCGCGTGGTCGTCAACTCGCTTTATTTTGAATTTTCAGCCGAACATGCCGAGGGTGTAAACCCGGCCAGCATGGCACCGGCGTCCAATCAATTGCATTAATTGTTTGTGAGTGTATCCATGAGAATTTCCAAAACCGAATTTGCCCGCCGCCGTAAAACCTTGATGGCACACATGGAGCCCAATTCAATTGCCATAGTGCCCGCCGCCCCCGAACGTTCGCGTAGCCGTGATACTGAATATCACTACCGGCAGGACAGCGACTTCTTATATCTCTCGGGCTTTGAAGAACCGCACGCGGTGCTGGTGTTAATTCCCGGCCGTGAACATGGTGAGTTCGTTTTATTTGTGCGCGAGCGCAATCGGGAACGCGAAATTTGGGATGGTTACCGTGCCGGGCCCGAAGGCGCGTGCAGTGAATTTGAAGCAGACGATGCATTTCCTATCGACGATATCGATGAGATTTTACCGGGACTGCTCGAAGGCAAGCAGCGCGTCTATTACTCCATGGGTAAAGACAGCGAATTCGATAAACACGTAATGGATTGGGTCAACACCATCCGCGCCAAAGTGCGTTCAGGTGCAACGCCACCCGGTGAATTTCTGGATTTAAGCCATTTCCTGAATGACATGCGCTTGTTTAAAAGCGCTGCTGAATTGCGGGTGATGAAAGAGGCGGGCGAAATTTCTGCGCGCGCCCATGTGCGCGCCATGAAAGCGAGCAAAACGGGCGTGATGGAATATCAACTTGAAGCAGAAATCCTGCACGAATTCCAAATGAGCGGCGCGCGCTTTCCGGCATACAACACCATTGTCGGCGGCGGAAAAAATGGTTGTATTTTGCACTACATTGAAAATTCGGCACCGCTAAAAAATGGTGATCTGGTATTGATCGACGCCGGCTGTGAATTGGATTATTACGCTGCTGATATCACCCGCACTTTTCCAGTCAATGGAAAATTTTCGCCCGAACAAAAAGCCCTCTATGAAATTTGTTTACAGGCGCAGCTGGAAGCTATCGCTGAATGTAAACCCGGTAAACATTGGAATGATCCGCACGAAGCTACTGTACGCGTGATTACCGAAGGCTTGGTAAAAATCGGTTTGCTTGAAGGCGATGTCCACGAATTAATCAAAAGCGAGGCTTACAAAGAATTTTACATGCACCGTGCAGGTCATTGGCTCGGCATGGATGTGCATGACGTTGGCGATTACAAAGTTGGCGGTGAGTGGAGGGTGCTTGAACCGGGTATGGTAATGACCGTAGAGCCGGGTATTTACGTCGCACCTGACAATGAGCGCGTTGCCAAAAAGTGGCGTGGTATCGGTATCCGTATTGAGGACGATGTAGCCATCACCAAAGACGGTAATGAAGTGCTCACTAAAGATGTGCCGAAAACTGTCGCTGATATTGAAGCATTGATGGCCGGATAAAAAATCTCGCATTCCCTGGTGCCGCCCGGGAATCTTAACTCAGGTCAATATGATGACCCAAACTCTCGAATTTGATATCGCGATCATCGGCGGCGGCATGGTGGGTACCTGCCTTGCCAGTTTGTTGGCCGCCAGCCAGCCGCAACTACGTATCGCACTGATTGAAGCCCAACCGTTTGCGCAGGCAG
>JAJQJO010000309.1 GCA_021323495.1 Cellvibrio sp.
ATTCAAAGTAATCCCTGCAAGTTGCTCGCGCACTTCACCGATTTTTGTAAGCAGTGTTTTTGGCACGGTCAGTGCCATGTAAAAAAAGCGATCCAGACTATTGTCGAGCGTGAGTGTTTCTTTACCTGATTCAAAATAATGCGGTTGGAATGGTTGCGGAATATCACCCTTTTTTAAACCATAGTGTTCCTGTAAATCCTGACGGGTCAAACCCATATCGGATAATTCAGCATCGGTAATTAATTGTTTAATACCGACACTCATCGCTAAAGGTGTCGGCTGGATTTCACCAACCCCGGTAAAATTTTGGTCGCCCGCTTTAAGTTGCACACCATCGCGTACCAATGAAGGCAAGGTTACCGTTCTCGGGCCTGCATCCAGGCACACCAGACCGCGCGAGGGTTTGGCGTTGCGCATGGGAATTTGCAACAGGTTAAGCACCACACGCCGCTGGCGCTCGGGAATCAGGTTCGCGCGGTAGAGCATGGTTTCAGTGAAATAGGCAAACAAATCCACCAATGCATTAACAGGATCACCCGGTGCAATTTGGGTGAGCTCCGGCAAATGATTGGCAAGACGCGCCTTGGCCTCAGCAACCAGGTCGTCAAACCGGCGATCATCGAGATTAGGTATTGGTAATGGCATACACGCATTCCGTCCTTTTGATCAAATTCTTGCAATTAAAAACTGGTTAAATCCATGCCCAAACTCAGTTGCATCGGCTGTGGTGAATGACGCATCTGGTAGCGAATCACAATCTGCACTTGCGTAAGGCTTTGTGAATCTGGCAATACACTTACATCATCCACCTTGACGCGGGTCTCCCATTGCTCAATTGCTTTACGCACTAGATTCGCAACGAGTGTGCGCGTGGTTTCGTTATTGGGCTGGTGAATAAATTCCAGCAACCCTGCACCAAATGCCGAACGCATCAAGCGCTCGCCCGGGCTGGTCAATAAAATATTGCGGATCACTTCGCGCACGCTCTGGTCATCGTCTGCATAAGCCAAACGCCCCTGCGCATCCACACCACCCAGCGGAAAACTCATCACCTTGGGAACCACTGCACTCATCGCGCATTACTCCTTTTTAATACTGGGAAACGGCAGACAGATGCGCACCCAGGGCAACCAGAAGAAAATAATATTGAGCAGTGAAATCATGATCATTAATACAATCATCGCCACCAACGTAATTACTGGCAAACTGAATGAACAAATCCACTGGATGCCCAATTGCGGAATATCACCCTTGGGTACCACTTCTTCGCTGGCGCCTTTTTTCAAATTGAGTGCATTTAACAAACTGAAGGTATCCGGCGGTGTAAGCATACTCACGCCCTGCGCCATGCCCTTGCGCAAATCCGCGAGTGATGGCATTTGGATTAGCGATGGGCGACTCGCACTGGGATCAAAAGGCGCGGCCACCCGAAAAATTTCACTGCGCGCTTGCATATCGCCCCAAACAATTTCCTCGCCGCCGCAGGCATTGCGCACCCGCACAAAGGGAATTATTTGATAAATATCTTCGCGCTGCTGGCCGAATTTAGGTAACGGAATTTCTTTCACTTTTCCCATTACCTGATCCAACACACGTTGGCCAAGTAGAGTGCGTAATTCCTGCGCATCTGCCGGGGTGATATAGAGCGAATAACTACCTAATCCGGGAATAAGCTCCAGCGATTTATTTTCATCCAGGCGCTGTTCCTGTGCGGCAATATAATTCACCAGGGCATTGGGGTTTTTGGCAAAATGTGTTTCCAGCCAGGTATATAAATTCCCGGGCGATGCAACGGACGTAAAATTTGTACGGGTGACGTCATTGAAGGTTTCTGGCGATAATTTGTTTTTTACGGTCTCCAGATAAAAATGTTGTTTCTCGGCCCAGCCTTGCAACGCCGCGTTATCCGCAACATTGGCTTCACCCAGGTGATAGCGATTGACGAGATGTTTGAGCAATTCAAAAAAAGCGGCACTGGGTAAGGCTTTATTAATCGGGCGAGCACAATCATAAGTCCAGGTCTGATTGACTGTGGATTGATTACCGGGAAGTTTAAAACCAAATGGCCAAGGCAATTGCGCTGCAGCAGTTTGCGAAAAATTATTCAATGAGTCGGCCGTGAATGGCGATGCCTGGCCTTTAGAAGATTTTCCTACCGGTTGACGCAACAGGTAGGTTCCGCCCAGGGATAAATACCCGTAAACCACAGTGTGACATTTACCCTGGGTGTCATAACTTTTGATCGCATGCATCGGATGTGTCTGCTCACCGGTATACGTCAGCGCCGGTTGCGCTGGGGCAGCACCGCGCAATTTCACTTTGGCTTTACCATTTAAACCCAAATTACAGCAGCGGCGATTAACATCGGGGTCGCGCACTCCCGTTGGAGTAGATTGCCAACCCAATGCCTGGTCGTCTTCCAGCATCCAGCTTTGCTCACCCTTTGCGCCCAAACGGCGAATCACATAACCGGCTGATGCAATCTGCTGTGGATCGAGCGCGGGTTTACCGGGGCGTTCACACACAATTTCGCAACTTACCAGGTAAAAACTTTTATGCATTGGCAAACGTAATACCGGGCGCTGATCAAAACCACTGAATGCATCATCCTGCTTCCATTGGTTTTGCCCGGCGCTACCGATCCGGTGACGTTGCAAATCCTGCTGGAATAAATTGGTAAATTCCGGCTCAAAATAACGATGCAATTCCGCACCCTGCACACTCGAATAAAAAGGTGCACGCAATTTAACGGGATGTGGATGAACCATTGTATTCATTACCAGATATTCCCTGCTCCAGGTGTATAAGAAGTACCAACAACCGCGTTGGCAATTACCGTATCCGCTTGCACTACGCCACTGAAGCGCGACATAGCTGCATCTACCTGCACACTGCTGGCACTGATGGCAACGCGCGTTGCATTCACAGTTACAGTCGCGCTTGAATTAATTGTCACCTCACTGGACGTCAGCTTGATGCTTTGTCCCTCGCGCTTGATTTCAATTTCACCACCATTGCCATCCGTGATGCTGATGCTGTAACCCTGCGGAGTAGTCAGTGTCACTGATGGACCATCCTGGTCATTCATATCCAGGATCGTGCCTGCAGGTGTTTTCAATAAATAATGGTCTTCAACCGTATCTGCATCACTCGGGGTACTGCTCTGCCCGCTCCACACACTGCCCAACACCATCGGTTGTTCCGGCGTGATAAACGCCACCACCACAATTTCACCAACACGCGGGATACACACCACGCCGTAACCATTTCCGGCAGAAGGTACAACCACGCTGGCCCAAATTTCCAATTGGTTAGCATGCAACAACACCTTGATGCGACCGCGATGATCCGGATCGGCGTTATCCATCACCTGCCCCATGTGCAAGCTGTGTAAACCACCTAATGCATGTGGGTTAACCAAACTCATAATTGCCAATCCGGTTTATTCACTTTGAGATGTGTTTCAAAGCCGTTACTCACATCAAAGCGATGGATACAATTCACTACCTGATAGCGCCCGGCAAAACGCGGGGACACTCCGGTTAATTCAATTTCGCGTCCGCTAAATAATGCCGCTTCACCTTGTGCACGAATGTCACCATTCACAAACCGTTTTGCGGCGCGATTAAAATGTGCTTCTGCCACATCAGTCGCTTCACCTGCCGAGCGTGGAAATGGCTGGGGCACAATTTCTTCACCATCCCAACCTAATTCCACCAGCGTATCGGCAGCAGTTGTGCCATCTGCCCGGCCACGTAAATCTTCGCTCTGCTGGCTGACTTCTTCATCGCTATCGAGGTTGTAGCCATTCACCTTAACGCGCAGTGGCTGGTGATTCAGATCGGCAATCAAACGAACTTTCAATGCACTATCCTGGGCGCTCAGCGCTACGGGTTCGCTATCTTCTTCCTCCGGCTTTACGCGCAATTGATCGTCCTGCAATCGCGCTGCCACATCCAGGTTGCCACTCATGCGCAATAAAAAAGCCAAATCACTTTCGTTCATCTGATGATAAGTCGCCACCGTGGTGGAAAGGCTTACATCCGCTGTTAACCCCGCACCACTCGCAATACTACTCACCACATCATTGAGCGATTGCTCTTCATAAACACGGCTCTGGCGTTTGCGTGCCAGGCGATGAAGTTTATCTTGCGCCAGCAACACCAACTGCGGGGCACCTTCACCGTAGCGCTCTTCCAATGCAGTGACTTCACCGTTAAATAATGTTTTGGGGTCGTCATTACCCACCACAATTTCAATCGCTGCTCCGAGCGAAATATTGGTAAAGCCATAATCCATTTCCGCGTTATCACCCTGTGCAATCCAATTAGTGACCGTTAGCTCGGCATGGGCGATACCACTCAACGGCAAATTCACTAACATCGCAGTCAATGCTTCACCCAGATCGGTATTTTCGGTGCCCGCCACACGAATTTTTGGTCGGGTACTGACGAGGGCTTCATCGGTCATCGCAATTTTTTTCCTTAATCAATTTGCAAACGCGCTTGTCGTTCCTGGATCAAATTGAGCGTTTGCAACAATTCGTATTCCGGCGCAGTTACCGGCGTTGCACTTTGTGGTGCTTGTGCACTGGTACTCGGAACCGGCTCAGGTGTCACCTGGGTAACGACTTCATTAATAATCACAGGCATGATGCAATTCTCTTGCGCATACGCTTAATCAAATTTACAACCATTAATCAAAACCAAGGGAGCCAGATGTCTTAACACCCCTGGGGCCAATTTTTACGCTGGCACGCGCACTTCCTTTC
>JAJQJO010000310.1 GCA_021323495.1 Cellvibrio sp.
ATTTAGTTATCCCAATGCGATCCAACAATTGCGCAGCATTGCCGGTAAAACACCGTTCCAGGCACAAACACCAAATTCACCCATCCAGATCCTCGGCGCGCTTGAAGGTGCTGGTTTGCAATTCAGTCACTGTTGGGTGATGGGTTTACATCATCGGCAATGGCCGCCGGTACCAGCGCCTAATCCATTATTACCAGCCAGCTTGCAACGCACACAAAAAATGCCTCACGCCAGCGCGGAACGGGAACTGCAATTTGCCCGCGCGCTTACCGAACATTATCGCCAATGCGCACCTCTCGTTGTGTTCAGCTCTGCCCACAGTGATGACGATAGCGAACTCAGCCCAAGCGCATTGATTCGCCATTTGCCACTTACACTTATCGATGCATTGATTGGTAACGCGGAAAGTATTAGCGCACAAAATTACCATGCGCTCGCTGGTGCAAATAACCTGGAAATAATCCCTACCGCACAGGCACCGCAATTATTGGTTACGCAAGAACCTGTGCGTGGCGGCGCCAGCTTGTTCAGGGAACAGGCCGCCTGCCCTTTTAATGCTTTCGCACGCTTGCGTTTGGGCGCAACCAGTATCGATGATCCGATCGCCGGTTTCTCTGCCATTGAGCGCGGCAATTTATTACACGATGCGCTTGCGATTATCTGGCGTGAACTTAAGGACCAACACAATTTGCTCGCCTTAAGTAACGAAGCACTGACAGCATTAATTAACCAAACTACCCAAACTGTGGTCGATTCACTTAAACAAAAACGCGGCGCCAGCATCGGTGTTTTTTATGCGCAGCTTGAACAGGAGCGGCTCGCCCAATTAATTTCGGAATGGCTTGCGCAGGAAAAAACACGTCCCGCTTTCACTGTCGTCGCCATTGAAGAAGAAATGCAGATTGAATTTGCCGGGCTACCGCTGCATTTGCGTATCGATCGTATCGACCGGTTACACACCGGCGAATTACTATTGATCGATTACAAAACTGGCCAACCTAAATTACAAAGCTGGCAAGGCGAGCGGATGGATGAACCACAATTGCCGCTCTATGCCGTCACCGCGAGTAATCAAGTTGCGGGCATTACCTTTGCGCAAATTAATGCCAAGGCGATGAAATGGATTGGTACAGGCGAATTAAACATCCATCACGAGGGAATTTTCCCCAGCAAACAACCTTGGGGCGAACAATTGCAGGAATGGCAACTTTACTTGCAACAGTTAGCCGCTGATTTTATCCAGGGCGATGCGCGCGTCGATATGAAAAACCAGACTGCTGCGCAATATGCAGAAGATTTGCTCCCGCTTAATCGCCTGCTGGAACAAGATGCACTTGATGCATTTATTCACCGCATACAGGGAGCTGTGTAATGTCCGAACCCATTGACCAATTGACAATGTCATTCACAGCGCCACCAGTTGTAGCCCAACCTGCACTTCAATCCCTGGTGCAACCTATAGACCAGCATGTCCGTATTGACGCACTGGATCCACAAACTTCCTTTGCGGTATCGGCCCCCGCGGGTTCCGGTAAAACCGGTTTGCTGACCCAGCGTGTATTAACCTTGCTCGCTTATTGCGATGAACCTGAGGAAGTATTGGCAATCACCTTTACGCGTAAAGCGGCCGGTGAAATGCAAGACCGGATTATGCATGCGCTCTGGCAAGCTGCCGATCAACCCGAACCACACGACCCACATGCGCAGCGAACCTGGCAACTTGCGCAGCGAGTATTGCAGCGCGACCGCGAATTACAATGGAATTTGTTGCAAAGCCCGCAGCGTTTGCGTGTGCAAACCATTGATAGCTTATGCCGCTCCATTACCAAACAATTACCGCTTGCAAGCGGCATAGGGGCTCAGCCGGACACATTAGAAGACGCCGAACAAGCTTATCGTTTAGCGGTGCGCGAATTATTTAAATTACTCGAACAGGACTTGCCGTTACGCGATGATTTGACCCGCCTGTTGCGTCATTTGGATAATAACCTCCAGGCAGTGGAGGATTTATTAATCAGCCTGCTCGCCAAACGTGAGCAATGGCTCGCTGTGTTATTGCAAGCACGCCATGAAGATGCACGTGCTTATCTTGAGCAAGTACTGCACGATGTAGTGTGCGAACATCTGGATTTGGTTGAGCAGGCACTGTTAATTCACAGTGGCGAGTTATGCAATATCGCTGACCGCGCCGCAACCAATTTACAAGACGAAGGTGAACGCAAAAATCGTATCCATGAATTGCTCGGCATCACATCCCTACCTGAGGCCGAACCGGAGTCACTGAATCAATGGTTAGCCATTGCCGATTTACTCTTGACCAACGGCGGCACCTGGCGCGCGCGTTTAACCAAAGCAGAAGGATTTCCCGCCGGCAAAGAAAACGCCGAATTAAAAAATCGTTTCAGCGAATTAATCGCTGCAATTGCCGATACCGCACCCGAAGCAGAACAATTACTGCAAGAACTCCGCTCGCTACCATCAACCCACTACGCCGAACACCAGTGGCAATTGCTCGATAGTTTGACCAGTATTTTGCCGATACTCGTTGCCCAATTAACCATTGTATTTAAACAGCAAAGCGCCACCGACTACACCGCTATTAGCCAGGCCGCATTACTTGCCCTGGGTGATGAAGATGCACCGACTGATTTAGCACTGCAATTGGATTACCGCATTCGCCATATACTCGTTGACGAATTCCAGGATACCGCTAGCCCACAGCTGGAGCTTCTGCGAAAACTTACCAGCGGCTGGCAAGCGGACGATGGCCGAACTTTGTTTATTGTGGGCGATGGAATGCAATCCTGTTACGGTTTCCGCAATGCCAATGTGGGCTTATTCCTGGATGCACGCCAACAGGGTATAGGCTCGGTAGATTTAACAGCATTGGACTTGCGCGTAAACTTCCGCTCGCAAGCGGGCGTAGTGCATTGGGTTAACACTGTTTTCCAAAACGCATTTCCACCGCAGGATGACATCAGCCGCGGCGCAGTGAGTTATTCACCGTCGGATGCATTTAAACCCTCGATCGCCGGTAATGCCGTTAATTTTTATGCGTGCACCTATTCGTCCGAAACAAAGAGTACAGAAAGGAATTGGGGCGAAAGAAATAACGATAGCGATGACGACGAAGTTCCATCGCGGATAAATGCACAACAACAAGAAGCAGAAAAAGTTGTCGAGTTGGTGCAACAAGCGCGTATCGATAATCCCGATGGCAGTGTTGCGATTCTGGTGCGTACGCGCAACCACCTCACACGTATTTTGCCAGCGTTGGCTGCCGCCGGCTTACATTACCAGGCCACCGAAATTGATCGCCTCGCCAGCCGTATGGCAATTATGGATTTACTGTCGCTTACGCGTGCACTATTAAATCCGGCAGATCGCATCGCTTGGTTGTCGGTGCTGCGCGCGCCCTGGTGTGGTTTGGATAACAGTGACCTGCACTGCATCACTACCGCTAGCCTTGGCGAACAAAATCCACGTATTAATGAAACTGCGTTTGCCCTGGTTTGGCCGCAACTGCAACTATATCAACAGATCGATAGCCTCAGTGAGCCGGGCAAAAAAATCCTCGCACGTGTGGTACCAATTCTCGAACAGGCATTGCAAGACCGCTATCGCAAACCATTGCGTCAATGGATCGAAGGTATTTGGCTCGCGTTAGGCGGTCCGGCAACTTTGCTGGACGCCAACGACCGTGACAACATCAATAGTTTTTTTACACTGCTCGACAAACACCAGCAAGGCGGCAGCATCCGCGATTGGCAAGCATTCAACAATGCTATCGAGCGGTTATTCGCTGCACCGCGTGCTGATGCTGATCCAAAATTGCAAGTCATGACCATCCACAAATCCAAAGGCCTTGAATTTGATACGGTGATTATTCCCGGCCTGGATCGCAGCGCGCGCAAAGACGACAAACAATTATTGCTTTGGCAAGAACGCATCAACCATCACGGCGAAAAACAATTGTTACTCGGTTCACTCGCCGCCACTGGCAAAGAGGAGGATGGTCTCTATACGTTTATGCGGCGCGAAGCGGATAAACAACAAGCCTTTGAATCGACACGGCTGTTATATGTAGGCTGCACCCGGGCAATTAAGCGTTTGCATTTACTCGCCTGCATCAACACCAAAGCGGATGAATTAGTTGCACCAGCCAAAGCGTCGCTACTGCATAGTATTTGGCCTTTTGTAAAAAATGACGCAATGCTAGTTGCATGCAGTAGCACGGCCAGCCGCAATGAATCATCCAATGCAGAAAATATCAAACCCGGCCTACAACATATTTTACGTTTACCCCCTCACTGGCAAGCGCCAGTATCAACGGATGTCACTTTACTGCAAACCTATCGCGGCCATGAATTCAACATGAGCGCCGATGAAAATCCGCTCAACATTCCGGAAGTAGAAACCACAAGCGCCCGCCTCGCGCGTCATACCGGCACAGTGATCCATAACGCGTTACAAGCAATTGTAGAAAACAAGCTGGTCACCAATAGCACTTGTATTGCTGCCGATATTTTTATCAACCAACATTATAATTTTTGGAACATCCAGCTACAGCAACTCGGCTGGAGCGGCGACAACCTCAAGCGCGCATTACAAAAAATCGCCACTGCGGTCACCACCACACTTAATAGTGAAACCGGCCGGTGGCTACTCAACAGCGACCACGAACAAAGCGCCTGTGAATTATCGTTGATGCAAAAAGAAAAACAGGACGTGCGCGAGTCGATTATCGACCGTACCTTTGTAGCGGATGGT
>JAJQJO010000311.1 GCA_021323495.1 Cellvibrio sp.
GGGTGTGCAAGCCCCACAAAAAGCACAGCAATTCAAGCCTCTGGTAATGCAGCTGCGTTCACCCTCATCCATGAGCGTGATCAACGATTAGTTAGAATAACTCTTCCGGCAGGGTGGCCTGTTCGCTCGTTTCATTGCCTGCGGCTGAGGTGCGTCCGGTATCTTCCCCTAAAAATACTTCGAAGATGGCATCCGGGTCACCCGGCATGGCGGGTTTGCCGGTGTCCGGGTTAATGCGCACGGTAACTATGCCCTCCGGCTGGCGCGAAAGTTGGTCGGGTATCCCTTCGAGTGCGGTGCGCATAAAGTCGATCCAGATTGGCAAGGCTGCCGAGCTGCCAAACTCTTTGCGCCCAAGTAAGGTGTTTGCATCAAAACCGACCCAGACACTGGTAGCGATATTGGGATTGTAACCAGAGAACCAACTATCGCGCGGGCCATTGGTTGTACCCGTTTTCCCCGCGATATCGCTGCGCCCGAGCTGTTTGGCCAAGCGGCCAGTTCCTTTATCGACCACATCACGCAGCATCGAATCGATTAGATAAGCAATACGTGCATCGATAATACGCGGTGCTTGCAGCTCTCTATCCAGCGTTGTTGCAGGCAACAAGCTGCCATCTTCAGCATAATTTTGTTGATTGCTATCGCATTCTTTACATACCCGTTTTGGGCGGGCTTCATATACGATTTTGCCTCTATCATCTTCGATCCGGGTAACCAGATATGGATCGACTTTGAAGCCGCCATTGGCAAAACTGGCGTAGGCGGTGGCCATTTGCATTGGGGTAAGTGCGTGGGTGCCCAGGGCGAGCGTAAGATCGCGGGGAAATTCCTTGGGGTTAAAACCAAAGCGGGCAAGGCTGTCGAGTGCAGTTTGCATACCGATACTGCGTAGCAGACGGATCGAGACCAGGTTGCGCGAACGGTAGAGGGCCTGCCGCATGCGCATAGGACCGGTAAATTTACCGTCGTCATTTTCCGGGCGCCAAGCTATGCCGGTGCTGGTATTTTCAATCACTATGGGGGCGTCATTAATAATCGATGCGGGAGTAAAGCCATTCTCCAGCGCTGCGGTGTAAATCAGGGGTTTAAAACTGGAGCCCGGTTGGCGCGCCCCTTGAATCGCACGATTATAGTGGCTTTGGTTGAAGTCCAAACCTCCAACCAGTGAACGAATGGCTCCATCGAGTGGGTCGAGCGAAACCAAGGCACCTTGTATAGCGGGAACCTGGCTAAAGCGCCATTGATCATCATTGTCCTTGGTGATGCGGATTACATCGCCGGGCTTAAGGAAATCTGTCGCTGCTTTGTAAGCTGCACCGCGACTGTCTTCGGTGATATAGGGGCGGACATTGGACAATCCTTGTTCCCATCCCAAATCAATAAAATCACCATTGCTCATCAAGGCGCGCAATGATTGACCTTGGACATCTACCACTGCCGCAGGCTCCTGGCCACCCAGGCTGGGAATATTTTGAAGCTGGTCCTGCCAGTCGATCAGGTCTGCATCGTTCGATGGTTTGAGGTGCAGCTCAGGACCCCGATAGCCGTGGCGCTGGTCGTATCCCAATAAGCCCTTAAGTACTGCAGCCTGTGCCGTGGCTTGCATGGCGCTATCTACACTGGTGTAAACCTTATAGCCTTCGGTATAGGCCTTATCACCGAAGCGGTCCAAAACTTCCTGGCGCGCCATTTCAGAAATATAAGGGGCTTGTACATCTAAAGTGGTGCCGTGATAGCTGGCAGTGTTGGGTTCATTAATGGCTGCTTCGTAGGTCGCCTGGTCTATATGCCTCAATTCATACATCCGGCCAATGATCCAGTTGCGTCGAATCATCGCGCGCTTTAGGTTGGCAAGGGGGTTATAGGCAGATGGCGCCTTGAGTACCCCTACGATCATGGCATATTGGGCGACACTCAGCTGGTGAATGTCCTTGCCGTAATAGATCTGTGCTGCGGCTTGTAACCCATAGGCACGGTTGCCAAAGAACATTTTATTATTAAATAGTTCAAGAATTTCTTCCTTGGTAAATTTTCTTTCAATTTCAAGGGATAAGAGAATTTCGTTAAACTTGCGTGAGAAGATTTGTTTGCGAGTGAGAAAGAAATCACGCGCCAACTGTTGAGTAATAGTACTTCCGCCCGATTGGATGGCGCCAGACTTTAGAATTTGTGATGCGGCGCGCAACATGCCTTTTAGAGAAACTCCATGATGCTCAAAGAACTCTGCATCTTCGGCGGAGAGGAGTGCTTTTATATACAGGGGCGGAATCTGGTTGTAGGTGAGTGGAGTGCGACGCTGTTCGCCAAATTCACCAATTAATTTCCTGTCGCTTGAATAAACCCGTAAAGGGGTCTGTAATTTAACCTCTCTCAAGGACTCGACCGATGGCAATTTAGGGCTCAAATAAAGATAGAGCCCGGCGAATGTCACCAAGGTAACGCTGAGACCGGCCAGTAACAGCCAGAAAATAATGCCGAAGAAGGATTTTTTACTGAACATTTTTTCTATGTGAATTAATGAGTTAGCGCGGTCTCCGCAGGTGGCGGGCATTATACGGGCTTTTTTGCCTGTTTACATATTCATCGGTTTGTTGCAGGCTTAAGTTAAAGTGCTATAACATAAACAACGTCTAAGTTACGGATATAGATAGAAAAATGGGCATTTTAAGTTTTCTCGATAAGAAGGCAAAGCCGGTGGTGGGGTTGGACATTAGTTCCACCTCTGTCAAATTGCTTGAACTCAGTCGTAGTGGCGATCGCTATCGTGTTGAGTCCTATACCGTAAAAGCCCTGCCACCCAACGCGGTGGTGGAAAAAAACATTGCTGACCCTGTTGCCGTTGCAGAGGTAGTCAGATCAATGGTTAAGCAATCTAAAACCAAGCTTAAACATGCAGCTGTCGCAGTCGCAGGTTCAGCGGTGATCACCAAGATGATCGATATGCCGATGGATTTGAATGACGATGCCATGGAAAGCCAGATTGCGGCTGAAGCAGATCAATATATTCCTTTCCCGCTTGAAGAAGTTGCGCTCGACTTTGAGGTGCAAGGCATTTCGCCCCGAAATCCTGATCAGGTTGAGGTTCTCCTGGCCGCTTGCCGCCGCGAGAACGTAGAGGTGCGCCAACAAGTTTTGGCGGATTCTGACTTGATCGCCGAAAAGGTGGACATAGAAGCTTATTGTATGGAACGCGCCTTTGAATTGATCGCCGAGCAATTGGAAGATCAGGAAGGGCAGGTGGTCGCCATTATTGATGTCGGCGCCACTATGACCACATTGAGCGTTCTTGTTGATGGCAAAACAGTCTATACCCGCGAACAACTGTTCGGTGGTCGCCAGTTGACCGAAGAGATCCAGCGTCGCTACGGCTTGTCGCGCGAAGAGGCGGGTTTGGCGAAGAAACAAGGCGGCCTGCCTGACGATTATGAAATGGAAGTACTAACGCCCTTTAAAGATGCGGTCGTGCAACAAGTTACCCGTTCGCTGCAATTCTTTTTCTCTGCCAGCCAATATAACGATGTGGATTACATTGTGCTCGCTGGAGGTGTTGCCTCGCTGGAGGGCTTGGTTGGTTTGATTGAGGAAAAATTAGGCACCCAGACCATAGTGGCAAATCCATTTGCGCGGATGTCAGTCTCTTCAAGGGTAAATGCCGTTTCGCTTGCTAACGATGCTCCGGCGCTGATGATTGTTACCGGTTTGGCGATGAGGAGTTTTGACTAATGGCCAAGATTAACTTATTGCCCTGGCGCCAGGCTTATCGTGAAGAGAAAAAGCGCGAGTTTCTCGGTGTCATTTTTGGTGTAGGTCTTGTCGCTGCTTTTGGTGCGTATCTATGGGTGTCGAGCGTGCAATCTGCAATTGAAAACCAGAATGCACGAAATCAAATGTTGCGACAGGAAATAGCTAAGCTGGATGCTCAAGTAAAAGAAATCAGTGAAATCAAAAAAGTGCGGGACGATTTGCTGGCGCGCATTAAGGTTATCACTGATCTGGAGGGAACTCGTCCGGTTATCGTCCGCTATTTCGATGAGCTGGCCAGGGCTATCCCCGATGGCGTCTGGATTAGTATGGCGGAACGCAAAGGCAATGTGGTCACCATCGAAGGTGTAGCTGAATCTTACAATCGTATTGCAAGCTTCTTGCGTAATCTGGAAGCATCTGATTGGTATGCTTCTCATAATTTAATATCGGTGGACGCTGCACCAGAGGAGGGGGAGGATGCGAGTAAATTCAAAATGACTGTTGAAACTTCCGCACCTGTTGACCCTGCTGCCGATCCTGCGGCATCCACAGGAGGGGCAAAGTAAATGTCATTTCAAGATACCCTCGAACAGCTTAAAGAGTTTGATGTAAATAACATTGATTTTGAGAAAATTGGCGTCTGGCCTTTGCCTGCCAAAATTTTTGTTTGTCTGTTGTTAATTGCCGTTGTTTTCGCTGGAACTTACTACTTCAAAATTAGCGATTTGAATTTGCAACTTGAATCTGTTGCGGCAGAAGAGCAAACCCTGCGGGGAACTTTCGAGAAGCGTAGTTTTGAGGCAGCGAATCTGGATGCGTACAAGGCGCAGATGGAAGAAATGAAGGTTACTTTTGATTCGCTCTTGTCGCGCTTGCCAGCAAAAACGGAAGTTCCCGGACTGTTGGAGGACATAGGTATACGGGGTAGTGAGAGCGGCCTGACCAACGTCAATATCAACTTCCAGCCGGACGTGGTTGCAGAATATTACATTGAAGTACCAATAAATATTTCTGCCGAGGG
>JAJQJO010000312.1 GCA_021323495.1 Cellvibrio sp.
TTTATTTTGGTGGGCATTTTTTAAATTGCGTAAATAAATAACGGAGTACCCCAGGCCGAAGCCTGGGGGCGGAACACTTAGCGGGTGACTGTCTCAGCCTGTGGTGTAAATACCAGTTGGCCATTTTGCAGCGGGATTTGCTGGCCCGGGTCATAACTCATACGCACAACTTCCTCTTTGTCTTTTATGCGATAGGTTACGTCATAACCGGTAATTTCCTCACGGGTTTCGTACACAGTTTTGCAGCTTTGTTCGACCGTTGTATAGGTATCGCCTTTTTGCATATTACTTTGCACCTTGTCACCGGCATAACCGCCCGCAACAGCGCCTGCAACAGTCGCGACTTTTTTACCGTTACCACCACCTACCTGGTTGCCCAACGCACCGCCTACGACTGCACCGATTACTTTACCAGCGATGCGATTTTGATCCTGGACCGGTTTTTGGCGAACAACAGTTTTGTCAACGCATTCTTCATGCGGAATCTTTACCTCCTTGGTCACAGCAAGGGTTTTGATTACCTTGGCGTGGTCTGGCTCCTTGTTAAATTGATAGCTGGCAATCGCACCACCCGCTGTGGCTACGCCGATACCCAACACTGTGCCGATGATCATGGATTTGTTCATAACATTTACCTCTTTGATGTAATCAACTATCACTACAATAACTACTACCGCAGTACTTATTAGAGTTGGTGCACCAGTGTAAGTATTTTTTTGCTTAACCATAGCTTAATGGATTAGGGCGGGATGGCAGAACTGTGAACTACTTGGTTTTTATGAGCTTTTTCTTGGCAGTTTTACCTTGGGTTTAGGTGTTGATTGCAACAGGTGGTTAATTCCGTACAGGCTCGCGCACCAGAGTGCTATAAGGAGAGCCAATAAAAGCAGGCCAATAAACGCAAAAATATCGGGTGCTTTCATGAGTGTGGTCATCAATGATTCCTGATAATAAAAAAACCATTGATGGCCGTCAGGGAAAATTTGCTCATGAAACCAGTAAAAAACAGCGGTGGGGCCGATCGCCACCACCGTGATGGTAATCACAATAAAACCCGATAAAAACCCGAGGAGGATTTTTTTTAGCGACGGAAGGATTAATTTTTGTTGGTATATAAAAATGATTAATCCCGTCCATAGAAATAAACTGATACTTCCAACCAGGTAAAACTTGTCAATCAAATTGGCTACATCTTGCAAATGGATTATTTCTGCCTCGTGCATCAGCGGGGTCATTTCCCCATTCTTTAATCGGTAGCTGATTTCGCGCAATCCTTTACCACTGGCTTGGACGGCATCACTAATCTCGCCAAACAAGCGCCAGTGATCTTCCTGAGTGGTCAATTCAAAATCATCCTTGTAGCGATTGAGCGGCGCAAACTCGGCGATGTTTTTATCCAGATCCAGTAATTGATAGCCCACCGGGTAGGCAAAATGGTAGTACGCCAGTAAATGCCAGCTCACCAGGGCGAGGGCGATCAGCTGACAAATAAAGAATAATGGCCAGAGGATAAAAATATGGGCGCGGTTGAACATGGCTAATAGCTCGAATAAGGGCGTCGCAAAAATAACACGAGGTTAAGGCTCCAGCCACCCTGGGCTCAGGTATGGTTTTTTTGCTTGGCTTCAGTACCTGTCCTGACGGCAATTATCTGACAGTTTCACGGCAGTAGGATGTCGAAAAAATTACCATCTTGTGTTTTTTTGCGCCAACATGAAAATGTTCAATTTTAGTGAAAACAATGACTTGGATTAACTTTCCGTAAGTGGCACTTTATTTGCTTGGGTGATGCAAATACGTTTTTTCACAATAGATTATTTTTGAAAGGAGAACTACCTTGTTGAATTCCCTAGGGAAATGTTTGGTATTGGCTTTGGCTTGTGCATGCAGTTCACTCGCGGTTGCAGGTGAAATAACCTGCTTGCCTGACAATCAGCGAGTAGCCACCTTAAATGATGCGATTGAGTGTAAGACACTCAACTCGGTTAATTTGCATTCGCCTGCCCAAATTGATGCGCTCTACGATGACCTGGGTGATGCCTGGGTGAAGGAAGGTGAGCTTACCAGTGCAGGTTCCAATGACCTCTTTACGATCACCGCCGACAGCTGGGGCATTGATGTCGAAGGTCACTGGTATATTTCTGGTGCTTTTTGGCAAACCTACGGCCGCGCTGTCATCACCATGCATGTTGGTCAGGGTGGTGGTAATCCGGATGCTTTTGCCTGGTTGATTACACCCGGCACACTCGCAGGTGATTTTTCGTATCAGCGGGTTGCAGGCTCTGGTGGTGGTTTGTCGAACTTGTTTTTATTTGGCTCGGGTAAGCCAGTGTCCGTTGATCCCCATGAAGTCTCTGAATCCAGCATCGCTTTCCTGTTGTTAATCGGATTGTGTTCTTTAGTGATATCGCGCCGCCGTTCGTCTGTGTGATATAACACTGGTTGTGAACACCAAAAAAGCCGCAGAATATTCTGCGGCTTTTTTTATTGTGAGCGTTCCGGAAGGCACTTTATCTGTGTGATTGGAATAAACGCATTAACTCTCTTATGCTTGATGGATTGTGGTGATGGCTTCATCGATTTTTTTATCCGGTATTTCCCCCGGATACTTAATCCGACAAAGAAGCACTCCAAAGGAAATCAAACGAATACAGGTAAGTTATGCGCCGTTTATATGCCACGCAAATTTGTTTCTCTTTTTTCCTGTCAATAATTGTCAACACCAAAGCCTATGCGTTTGGCGAAATCCTCATCGATAAACTCCTGCGCAGTGATTTTATTTATGACCGTGGTATTACCAACCTGCCTTTTATCCCGCTCGGCTATTTAGCGGCAACACACCAAAGTGCTTTGGAACCCGAGCAGTGCCCGTTGTCCCAGCCGCAATGTGAGTTTCAGTATCAAAGTATTACCCAAGGGGCAGGCATGCCGGTGTGGGTTGGACAGAAGCAAATGTTAATACTGGGCGAAACTCTGGATGTCGATGTATTTGACGCAGGTAATGACTCGACCACGATTAATACCGGTGGCTTATTGGCAGCATGGGTTAGCCAACATTCGGTGCGCTGGCAAAGCGGGGCATTTATTTACCATTACCAAAACCTGGATAGCGATGCGCGCAGTGATAATACCCGCGGCACATTTGTCGGGATGGTAGGGCGCTACCGGCACGGTGCGCATTTCCACTCGTATTGGGGGGCGGTGCAGGTGAATAGTGGCGATGAATCGCTGCTTTATCCTTATGCCGGATTTGACTGGTATATCAACAAACATTGGGGAATTACTGCAGTCTTGCCTTGGCCGAGCGTTAACTATGCCCCCAGTGAGAGCCAGCTTTTCAGGATAGGTGCGCTAGTTTCCGAGACAACCTGGACGGAACAGCAGGACAATAATTTTTATACGCAGGATTTTTCGCAGCTGAGTCTGGGTATTTCATTCGAGCAAAAATTTTCCAGGCTGATATGGGGGGAGTTGTCGGCGGGATATACGGGCTTGGGTAAATTGCAGATAGAAGCGGATGCAGATAGCAAGCTCACGACGGATATATCAAACGAGCCTTTTGTTAAATTGGCGTTAAACCTGCGCCCGTTCTAATTCCACCCATTACCCGGCTAATCTCATGTCCCGCCCGCAAGGGCGGCCGATATACTCTTGAACCTTGCGATTCGTTTCGTGTTTGGCCGCTTTGCGTTTGGCTTTTTCTGATTTCTCATGTGCACCACCTTTTCTCATAATTGGGTGGAAAGCATGGCCGTTACGTTTTTCCTGTTTCATATACCGTTCCTCTTGTTAAAAAAACCTTGTTAAAAAGTCTGCTTAAAAGTTTAGCTTTTAATACACAAAACCTGTTTGAGTGTATGTACCACGTCAACCAGGTCCGACTGGTTATCCATAACGGTGTTGATATCCTTGTAAGCGGCAGGAATTTCGTCAATGACATCTTTGTCCTTACGGCATTCCACCCCTTTGGTTTGGGCGATTAAATCCTCTTTGCTAAACAAATTGCGCGCTGCTGTCCGGCTCATTTTCCTGCCCGCGCCATGCGCGCAGGAACAGAACGAATCTGCATTGCCTTTGCCGCGCACAATAAAAGATTTTGCGCCCATACTGCCGGGGATAATTCCCAGCTCACCTTCGCGCGCGCGTATCGCCCCTTTGCGTGTCACATATACATCAGCGCCAAAATGGTTCTCGCGGCTGACATAATTATGATGGCAATTGATCGCATGGCGATCCGCATGGAACGGGGGCAGGAAAGGCGCAATTGCACGCAATACCAAACCCATCATCTCATCGCGGTTGATACGCGCATATTCCTGCGCCCAGTTCACCGCTGTCACATAGTCCACAAAGTGTTGGCTGCCTTCGGTAAAGTAGGAAAGATCCTTATCGGGTAAATTGTGGATGTGTTTGCCCATATCTTTTTTTGCCAATTGGATAAAGTACTGGCCAATGGCATTACCAATTCCACGGCTACCGGAGTGCAGCATCACCCACACATCCTTGCTGTCATCCACACAGATTTCAATAAAATGATTGCCGCTGCCGAGCGTTCCCAGTTGTTTGGTCCAGATCGTGTTCGGCTGCTTTAACATTTTCATTACGGTGGGATGTTTCGCAAATAGCCAGTCCACCCCATACGCCAGTTTGTTGCAGCTGCTGGTGCGCACATTAATCGTTTTGTGCGCGGCCAAGCCTACCGGAACTGCGCGTTCGATTGCGCTGCGCATAGCGGCCAAACTGTCCGGCAGCTGCGTAGACGTAACGTAATTGACAAGCGTACCGCACTCATCCCGCAGCCAATATCCACTCCTACCGCAGCAGGGATAATGGCATTGAGGGTCGGGATTACCGAACCTACGGTTGCACCAATTCCCAAATGGAAATCCGGCATTGCAGCAATATGCGAATGTACAATCGGCAATTGGGCAATTTTTTTCAATTGCGTTAATGCTTCGTTTTCAATATCACTGGTATAAATTTTTACCGGCTTGAAACCGTTGCTGGCATTTTTGTTCAATTCTATTTTTACAGGCA
>JAJQJO010000313.1 GCA_021323495.1 Cellvibrio sp.
ATAATCAACTCGTGTTTGATTTGTTCTCCAATACCATCGCCGCGGCACATATTCTGGGTGAAGATAAAAACCAGGTCAGCGTGTGGGAAAAAATACTGTCGCGCTTGCCGCCGATGCAAATCGGAAAATATCACCAGCTGCAAGAATGGCTGGAAGATTGGGATGATCCGCAGGATAAACATCGCCACGTATCGCATTTGTATGGCCTTTATCCCGGCAACAAAATATCACCATTGTCTTCACCGGAATTATTCAGCGCGGCGCGGGTGACTATGGAACAGCGCGGCGATCCATCAACCGGTTGGTCGATGAATTGGAAAATTAATTTATGGGCGCGCTTGCTGGACGGTGACCGCGCGTTCAAATTAATGCGCGACCAAATAAAACCGGCGCTCAGCCTGGATGGCAGTGTGTCTGAAAATGGCGGCACCTATCCCAATATGTTTGATGCCCACCCACCATTCCAGATTGATGGCAATTTTGGTTTCACCTCGGGCATGGCCGAAATGTTGGCGCAAAGCCACGATGGCGCTGTGCACTTGTTACCAGCATTGCCGCAGGCCTGGCCTGAGGGTGAAGTAAAAGGTTTGGTGATGCGTGGCGGTTTTGTAGTGGATATGCGCTGGGCTGACGGCCAAATCAGCGAATTAAAAATACATTCGCGTCTTGGCGGAAATCTGCGTTTGCGCACTTACTCGCCTTTGCCTGAAATGAAAGAGTTCAACACTAAAATCGCGCGCGGTGAAAATCCTAATCCATTCTATCGTCAGGCACGGATAAAAAAACCACTGAAAAATACTGCCAAAGTGTTGCCGCAATTATCACTGGCCAATACCTGGTTAGTCGATATTGCGACTAACGCAGGACAGGATTATGTATGGCGGGTTAAAGAGTGATCTTGTTAATATTCTATTCATCCCGGATCTATATAAGATTATATCCAACATAATCGAGGAGACAGTTCCATGAAAAATCTATTATCGATATTGGTAGCGGTATTGGGTATAACGGCTGTGACTCTGCACGCTGAGCCGATCAAAGTGGATATGGTGCCCGGCCTGTGGGAGAACAAAGTCGTGTGGGGTATTGGTGGCGCCGATGGCACTCCGGCAATACAGCCCGATCAAGTGAAGTTTGCGATGGAGGAGATGAAACGGCAATTGGCCAGTATGTCGCCTGAACAGCGCAAACAAATGGAAGCGATGATGGCCCAATCGGGGATGAAAGTAACGGATAACGGGGTGAGTTTTAATAATAACCAGGTTGAAATATCCCCTACCGGTACCAATGCAAAAATTTGTGTTACTCAAGCGCAAATTGATCGAGGTGAGTTGCCGGATGATGTAAAGGGTTGTGAGTCGGTGCTTAAGCAAGTCAGTGCTACACAGTTTAAATCGACACATGTTTGTTCGGGAGAGTATTCCGGGACGGGCGAAAGCGAAGTCACTTTTCATTCACCCAAACATTACACCGGTACTGGCAAAATGAATCAAGTGATGAATGGTGAAAAGCGCACTATGGCATTTACAATGGAAGGCAAATGGTTAGGTAGCGATTGTGGTGAAGTTAAACCTGCCCAATAATTTTCCATTGGAAAAACACAGTTTGCGATTAAAAAATGTTTGCTAACCCTGAAAGGCACTCGCTGAAGCATGTTCGCGGTGCCTTTTGTTATTTAATAAACCAACATCGTAACGGCAATACCTTCTAGCACCAACCCCTGATACTTTCATAATATTCATCTCCCGGGTACGGGTATTATTTATCGTGATGCCCTGGTCAGTAGCATTTTAGTGGCATGTAATCCCACTGTCACAAACCCGTAATATAGTGCTCGCCTTCATAGGTCGGCAATGGCGTAAGGCTGTTGGTTGACTATTCGTCGATGAATTACAGAGAGCCGTTATGTCCCCCAAATCCCACAAACATTTGCATTACAACGTGGCCTTGGTTGATAAATTATGGAATTTGAAACGTTTGTGCGAAACCCATTTAAAAATGCACATTCCGTTAAATATGGTCCTGAAGGATGAAGAATACCGCGCTGAATTATTAGAAAAAGCCCTGACCGCCAATGAGGATGAATTGACCAAACTGGTTTGGGATGTGCGCCACATGGAAGATTCTATCGTGACTGCTACGCACACCGGCGATGAATTTAAACTAAAGAAAAAACCCCACAGGGGCATTAAATTAAATGCGCTCGCAGCTGTGGCCTGTTCACTATTACTTATCTTGGGCGGCTATTTATTGCGTTCATTCTTGCCGCTTGACGCCGGTGAAGTATTTGTCCTGGAGGCAATTACTGAAACGCGGGTTAAATCTGCTGTTAAACCACAACCACAAGTTTATATTCCTGGCAGCCCGGTAGTGCAGGCTAAAAAACCAATGTTCCGTGTACATGGCTCCAATACAGTCGGAGAAAAATTAACCCCGCGTCTGGTGGAATCTTACCTGATGGCGCGGGGCGCTACCGATATTCTGCTACAGGGCGAAGCGGAATTGGGTATGTCGTCGCGCCGTATCAAAGTGCAGGAGCGGGACTTGTTGCTGGACAAAAGCGGTGACCTTGGCGAGCCCGGTAGCGAGCACATTATCGGGCTTGATGGTCTGGCGATTATTATCCATAACGCGAATCCGGTGGCCCGTTTGTCAATTCCCCAATTGGTAAAAATATTCTCCGGTGAAATTACCAACTGGTCTGAATTGGGGGGCAAAGATTTACCCATCAATCTTTACGCACGTGATGAAAACTCCGGTACCTGGGATTCATTTAAAAGCATGGTGCTGGATGCAAGTGGCGTTACCCTGGCATTGGCTGCCCAGCGGTTTGAATCCAGTACAGAATTGTCTGACTCTGTTGCAAAAGACGAAGGGGCTATAGGATTTATCGGCCTGCCCTATGTGCGCCGCGCAAAATTATTAGCTATTTCTGCGACTAAAAATTCCAAAGCAATTCTGCCGACTCACTTTACGGTGAGCACGGAAGATTATCCGCTCGCGCGCCGTTTGTATTTTTATTTGCCACAAAAAAATATTAATAGTGATGCGGAAGATTTCGTGAAATTCAGTGCAACCGAGCGCGGCCAAAGTATCGTGGAAGACATAGGTTTGGTGTCGCAAAATATCAAAACCGGGCAGCCGTTCAGCAATAATTTTTATCCGGAAGAAATGCGCAGCCTGACCAGCCGTTCGCAGCGTTTATCAATTAATTTCCGCTTTAAGGATGGCAGCGATGAGCTGGATAGCAAAGGCATCAGCGATCTGGAACGGTTGGTAAAATATGTGGAAACCAATTCACCCAAACGGGTGCAATTGTTCGGTTTTTCCGATAGTGAAGGGGACAAAACACAGAATGTCGAGCTGTCATTGCGCCGTGCAAAGGTGGTTGAGCAGCATTTGATAGCGCGCGGAATTTATCCTCTGGTTGCGCGGGGTATGGGCGAGGATGCGCCATTGGCGAGCAGCAATACCGAAGAGGGGCGTCGCATGAACCGCCGTGTGGAGGTATGGATTTTATAGTGGATGTTTTTCCCCTCTTTGCAAAGAGGGGGTAGGGAAGGTTTGATTTAATTATTTAAGCCGGAAGAATTCCATCATCTGTTGTAATTGCAGCGCCTGGCTGGTGAGTTCTTCCGCAGTGGAATAAAGTTCTTCAGCCGAAGATGAATTTTGTTGGGTGGCGATACTGATCTGCGATATGGCGATCGTAATTTGATTGGCACCCATACTTTGTTCGTCACTCGCTGCGGAAATTTCCTGTACCAGGTCAGCGGTTTTTTTAATGGCGGGTACTATTTCATCCAATAACTGCCCGGCGCTTTCGGCCAGTTTTACCGAGCCACCGGCCAATTCACCAATTTCTTTAGCCGCAGTTTGGCTGCGCCCGGCGAGTTTGCGTACTTCACTGGCGACCACCGCAAATCCACGCCCATGTTCGCCGGCACGTCCGGCTTCAATGGCGGCATTAAGCGCAAGCAAATTAGTCTGGTAGGCAATATCATCAATCACACTGATTTTTTGCGCAATCTTGCGCATGGCTTCAACGGTATTTTTAACTGCTGTCCCGCCGTCGTTTGCCTCGCGTGCGCTTTTACTGGCAAGGCTATCGGTGACTTTGGCGTTGTCACTGTTTTGTCCGATAGAAGCGGTAATCTCTTCCATTGATGCACTGGTTTCTTCAATGCTGGCTGCTTGTTGCGTAGCTGATTGGCTCAGGGACTGTGCAGTTGCACTTAATTCTTCTGATGCAGAGGAAAGCGAATCGGCAGTGGAGCGGACATCACCAATAATTCCGGAAAGTCTGGTGACCATTTGGCGGATGGCAAACAAGATGCTGTCCTGATCTTTGGGGCCAATTGCCACGTTTACTGACAGGTCGCCTTCGGCAATTTTATAAATTACCTCGGCGGTATATTTAGGCTCGCCACCCAATTGTTTTAACAGGCTGCGGGTAATAATAAAGCTCAGGAGTATTGCGACCAGAATACTAAAAGCGATAATAATGCTATTAAGCTGGAGCGTGTTTTTGTAGCGCTGGGTAGAGCGCTCATATTCTTGTTTGGCGACGGTTACCTGTAATTTATTGAGCTCCATAAATACTTCATTGAGTGGATCAAAGATCGGATAAATTCCGGTTTGGGTAAACCCGTTAATCTCATCCACATTATTACTGCTGTACCACTTCTGCAAATCCACTAGTTGCTGACGGGTTTTCTCAATCAGCGGCGCGGCTTTTTTGATAAGCACTTTTTCTTCATCAATTAAAAACGTGCCCAAATAATGTTCCCATAATTTATCGGTACCTGGCAGGACCTCACGGGTAATGTTCAGCGCTTCCTGAGGGCTGATAATTCCCTTCACGGTTTTTTGCGGGACGTCGACCAAAATCAACGCGAAGTTATCAATGACGTCTTTCAGGTCGCGCATGGGTTCCACACGGTCCACATACACCGTATGCATACCCTGGTTTGCATCGCGCATACCTTTTATGCCCATGATGCCAATAATAATCATCAATATAAGCAGTGTTCCGGCGAGTGTAGCGAGGCGCATGGCGACTTTCATGTTGCTGAACATGGATAACTCCTTGACACATATTCGGGAAGCTATAGTTAACGCAGGGGGCTGGTAAACCGCACACCGGTTAACTACGCACAACCAAGAGTTAACAGCAGAAAATTGTAATTGACGGCAGAAAACTATGATTGACGGCAGAAAACTATGATTGACGGCAGAATGCTACAGTTAACGGCAGATCATTTTATAATGCGATCCAACGGATTCTGGCGTAACGATTATTGATATGAACCATAGTAAGCGCAGGGGGATTTGTCAAAAAATGTAATCTTGTGAGAGGTACGGCTCTAGCGGGGATCCTGGGGGTTATTTTCCAGCAGCCATTGTTTTGCGGTTTCTACATCGTTAAATAATTTGCCGTAACCGATGGATCGATTGGTCAGTACATCGCGAATAAATGCAGTGGTTTCACGTGTGCGTGGATTTTTATCTATCCATGCGATGCGATGTTTGAAATTGATCCCGGCTTTTTTGAACAGCGCGGGGTGATCAAACGCCTCAGTGGTGGACACAGTCTCTATCAGGTATTGCTCACCCAGGATGTTAAAACATTGATATTGCTCGCAGGCCTGCGCAACCTTGCTCCACAACGCCAGGGCTGAGTCATAGGAGCCCACACCTCTTACATCAACATGCAAATAATTTTCTTGCAGGTGCGGTGTAATCGTTACATGTTTTTCAACCAGGGTATTCATTCCGTCTGCATCCCTCTCTATTGTGGCGGTTGGCGTAAGTCGGCAAGTAAAGTTCCGGCAGCAAGAATCTCTTGCTCATGTTCCGGTTCGCGCCAGGTTTCGGCGAGGCCACTGGCGTACCATTCCTGCATTGCCGCCAGGTTCAGCAGGCGAGCAAGATAATCGTTAGCTGCACCGGTCAATGGCAAACCATAGGTTTGGAAGCGAAACGCAACCGGGGCAAAAAATGCATCCACAGCAGTAAATTTATCACCGGCCAGAAAGCTTCCGCCAAATTTCCCCAAGCCCTCATTCCAGAGTTCATCAATGCGCGCGATATCTTTTTGCAGCGCGGGGGAAATTGCATGCATCTCGATGCGATGGCCACAGCTCATGCCGCAATTATTGCGCAGGGTTTGGAAGCCGGAATGCATTTCCGCACTGGCGGAGCGCGCCCAGGCGCGTGCGGTTTTATCGGCAGGCCAGACTTGGGGGTAGGTTTCAGCGAGATATTCAGTAATGGCGAGCGAATCCCATATCCTTTGCTTCCCGTCATGCAGGCAGGGCACGCGGCCATTGGGGGAAAATGTTCGGAAACTATCCCAGCTGCTACCCGCAACGGCCAAGGGATGGATTTGTTCGGTGAACGGGATGTCCAAAGTGCGCATCAACACCCAGGGGCGCAACGACCAGGAGGAGTAATTTTTGTTGGCGATATGCAAGGTAAACATCGTGCGATTCCTTTTTAAAGATGCAATCTGGTTTAAAGATGCGATCTGGCCTTGTGATGTTACAACGTGAAAAGCTGACGAAAACTATCACACTTCCCGGCGAGCAGGATGCAAACATTAACTAAAAATAACAAAAAATCCAGGCGTGATTCTGGCGCTGGATTTAGAGGGTTTCCAACCCGCGCAAGCTCCAGTCGATGGCGTCGCGGTAATGGTGTTCAGGCAGTAAGTCGCCGAGCAATACCAGCGTCTCGCGGATCTCGGTGACATTGGTGCTGACGATATTGATATGCCCTACCTTGCGCCCGGGACGCACATCTTTGCCGTACCACCAGGTGCGTGCACAGGGCAGGTTGCGCCACTCCGGATTGTAGTCGGTGCCGATCAGGTTGATCATCACATTCTGGCCGATGATTTGTGGCACCGGTGTCGCCATTCCGGCAATCGCGCGCAAGTGATATTCAAACTGGCTGACGCTGGCACCGGCCTGGGTCCAATGACCGGAATTGTGTACACGCGGCGCCAATTCGTTAATCAATAATTGGTCGCCCACACGGAACGTTTCCATCGCCATGACGCCGACGTAGTTGAGCGCATTCAGGATTTTGCCAAGCATTTCTTCGGCTTGCGCTTG
>JAJQJO010000314.1 GCA_021323495.1 Cellvibrio sp.
ACTCAATCTTTCCAGCGGTGCCAATCTATCAGCCACCTTCTTGCTCGCATCAGGCAGTACCCTTGGCCCCCTGTTCACTGTATGGCTATTGCGCCGCGCGCAATGCAATCTCTCTCATTTGCATCGCGCTAACACCCTTTGCTTTTTATTGCTCGGCTCACTGGGCATGCTTGTCCCGGCAGCCATAGGCGGAGTGGTATCCGGCCTTTACTACAACGACAATATGGAGTCAGCGTTCTACACATCCCTGATGCGATGGATGGGGGATAGCCTTGGTGTATTCCTGGCCGCACCTTTATTGACGATTCTCAACCAAACCAATATCGATAAGGTGCGCAGCCGCAAATTGGACTTTTTGATTGTTTTTGCGGTGAGTTTGCTGGTTGGACTGCTCTGCTTTCCACTCAACAATTTCCACAATGATATTCATCTGCCCGTTGTATTTACCAGTTTTGTCTGTGTGGCTTGGGCAGCACTTTCATTCGGATTATTAGGCTGCGCATTGACCACGATCGGATTCAGTTTTTTAGCGATTTGGTCCACGGTTAACCAGCTAGGCCCATTTTTCCTGCCCTCTTCACACCTGAGTTATTGGGTCATCTGGATTTACGCCATCAGTATGGCCATCCTGGGACTCATGATTACCGCAGCCCATACCGAGATTGTTACGGCTACCCACCAACTGGGCGAATCCAACCAAAAGCAGGAAAAACATAAAAAGCACCTTGAAGCTGTACTCCATGCCATACCCGATTTACTTTTTGAAATAGATCGCCAGGGGCATGTGCTTTCCTTCAACGGTACCAATGGGCATCACACTTTGTCAGCCCCCGATGTGCTGGGAAAAAACCTCTCGGAAACGCTTGCGTCGACTTCAGTCAGTGTGTGGATGAATGCACTTGGCGAAGCAGATAGCTGGGGCATATCGCAGGGGAAGAGCATTCGTATTACCCAAGGCGACGCCACCTTCTGGTATGAATTATCGATCGCCAAACTTTCCGGCGTACGCAGCGAAGATGACCGGTTTATTTGTGTGGCGCGCGACATAACCAAACGTGTCCATACCCACCAGATTGATTTACAAAATGAGCAACGTTTCCGCAATATTTTTGAAACTACGCGCAATATTGCTGTGCAAGGTTACAACCGTTTTCATGAAGTAATTTTCTGGAATAAGGCCAGCGAAGATCTCTATGGGTTTAGTGCAGCGAATGCTATGGGCAAAAAACTGGAAGACCTGATTATTCCCGGTTTTATGCGCGAAGGTGTACACCAGGCAATTGAAAACTGGCATGAAAAAGACGAAGCGATACCATCGGGAGAATTGGCATTGCAAGACGCTAAAGGGAATGAAGTTTGGGTTTATTCCAACCATGTATTGATCGACACTCCCAACCAAAAAGAAATGTATTGCCTCGATATAGATTTGGGTCCGCAACGACAAGCGTTATTGCAAATTGAGCAGGAGTTGGTTGAACGTAAACAAATAGAAGAAGCGCTGCGTGAAAGTGAACAGCGGTTGGAAGGTGCACAAATCATGGCGCGCGTCGCCCATTGGAGCTGGAACCCGGGCTCGGACGACTACAGTTTCAGCACATCGATGAGCGAATTATTTGCGTTACCAAAACAATTCCTGCATGCAAAAATGAGCGATTTCATCGACCATTTTATTTATGAGGACGATCGTGAAAATCTTACCAATGCACTCGCTGAAAGCCTGCGCTACCACAAGCCATTGACGCTGGAAGCCCGTATCGAAGTTGCCGGACAAAAATTCTGGTTGCAACTACAGGGCGATACTATTGCGGATATCGAAGGTACTACGCTCCAGGGCACCGTACAGGATATCACCGAGCGTAAAGGATTGGATCTGGCCCTTACTGCCGCAGCCGCCGATGCCGCGTCCGGGCCAGACTTTTTTGTCACCATCCTCAACGCATTGGCCAATGCCGTAGGCGCGCAACACGCCATTATTAGCCTGATAAATCCGGAGAATCCTACCGAGGCAATCACCCATACTTATTTGATGAATGGCCAGGTGCAACCCGGTATGCGTTACTTGTTGGTGGATACGCCCTGCCATGATGTCATGGATGAAAATTTCTGTTTTTTAAGCACCGGTGCGCGCGAGCGCTATCCAAATGACCAATTACTCATCCGATTCAATATTGATAGCTATATGGGAGTGGGAATTAAGAATGCGCAGGGAAAGGTGATTGGTATTCTGATGGTGCTGGCCGAAAACCCTCTGCCCATTTCACCGCAAATCAGTTCGCTGTTATTAATTTTTGCCGATCGGATCGGCGGCGAATTGCGGCGCGCCCAGGACCAGGAAAAAATCTATAACCTCGCTTTTTTTGATCCGCTCACGCAATTACCCAATCGGCGCACACTACAGGATCGGCTGAAATTGCTCACTGCACAAAGTGAACGGACCGGACAATGTGGAGCACTTTTATTTATCGATATAGATCATTTCAAATTGCTAAACGATACCCGAGGCCACCATATCGGCGACCAATTACTGGTACAGGTTGCCGGACGCATCAGTAGCATTATTCGCACTACCGATGTAGCCGCACGTTTGGGGGGTGATGAATTTGTCGTAGTGTTTGATAACCTGGGTGATAACGCTGAAAGCGCAGCACAGGAAGCAAAAAACCGTGCAGAGGAATTGCATGATTTAATCAACCTCCCCTATCCACTGCAACACTCGGTATATCATTGCACCATTAGTATCGGAGTAAATTTATTTAAAGGCCAGACACGCAGTATCGACGATTTGTTACGCCATGCGGACGTGGCCATGTACCAGGCCAAAGACAGTGGCCGCAATGCCATTCGCTTTTTCGACCCCGATATGCAATCGCATCTGGAAAAGCGCGCGGCCATTGAAGCCGATCTGCGCACTGCATATGAATCCCAGCATCAACTCATACCCTATTATCAAGTGCAAGTCGACATCCATGGAAAAGCCATTGGTGCCGAGCTGTTATTGCGATGGCAACACCCGCTCAACGGCATGATCTCACCCGCTGACTTTATTCCTGTCGCCGAGCAAACCGGTTTGATTGTCGCTATCGGCCGGCATGTTATCCGCCAGGCATGCGAACAATTGCGGCAATGGAGCCGACAACCGACCTTTGCAACATTGAGCATCGCTGTCAATGTCAGCCCGATCCAATTTAACCAAGCCCATTTTGTTGAGGATGTACTGACTATTGTCAAGAACAGCAATATTAATCCGCGTCTTTTAAAACTTGAATTAACCGAGAGTTCGCTGTTGAAAAATGTCGATCAAAGCATCGAAAAAATGCAGCAATTGCAAAATAACGGCATAGGTTTTTCAATGGATGATTTTGGTATTGGCTACTCGTCGCTGTCCTACCTGAAACGCCTGCCGCTCGACCAATTAAAGATCGACCAAACCTTTGTGCGCGATATTGCGATTGATCCGAACGACGCGATTATTACGCGCACCATTATTGCTATGGCGCAAAATATGAATTTGCAAGTGATTGCCGAAGGCGTAGAAACCGAAGCACAAAAAAACTTCCTGGAACAAAATGGCTGCTCCATGTTCCAGGGTTATTTTTTTGGCAAACCAGTGCCGGTTGAAGAATTTGAGCGGCAATTAACAACGCGGAACTATTGTTAAGGACAAAGTGTTAAGAACAAAGTGTTAAGAACAAAGTATTAAAACCAGGGTATTAAAAAACCATTGGATGTGAAAACCGATTGGTAACGATAATACGTTAACGCTGGTAATGCGTTGGATCAGCAATACCCGCCTGCACGAAACCCTGCTTGCGCAACCGGCAGCTATCGCACTTACCACAGGCTTCGCCCTGTTCATTCGCTTGATAACAGGACACCGTCAAACTGTAATCCACCCCCAGCCTCATGCCGAGCTGGATTATTTCCGCTTTACTCAAATGTATCAGCGGAGTGCGTATGTGCAATTTATTACCTTCAGCGCCCGCTCGGGTAGCCAAATTGGCCATAACTTCATACGCAGCAATATATTCGGGGCGACAGTCGGGATAGCCGGAAAAATCTACGGCGTTAACGCCAATGAAAATATCATCGCAACCCAGGACTTCGGCCCAACCCAGGGCAATCGATAAAAATACAGTATTGCGCGCGGGTACATAGGTTACCGGGATGCCGCCAGTCTCTTCTTCCGGTACATCAATCGCATCGTCGGTTAACGCTGAACCCCCAATTGAGCGCAAGTCCAATTTAATGACCTTGTGCTCCACTGCACCGAGGACATTTGCGGTGCGTTCGGCAGCGAGCAGTTCGGAACTGTGGCGCTGGCCATAATCAAAACTCATTGAGTAACAGGCGTAGCCTTCACTGCGGGCAATGGCCAGGACAGTGGTGGAATCCAGGCCACCGGATACAAGCACTACCGCTTTTTTTTGCGACATAACAACTACCGGGAAGAATAAAATTTAAGAAAAATGACGTGATCGCCGCGGATACTATTTTGGACCATCAATGGCCGGGAGTGTCATTCCACAGCAGTTTATGCAGCTGCAATTGGAAGCGCACCGGGAGATTATCCGCAAGGATCCACTCCGCCAGCGCCAGCGGTGTCACTTGGCCAAAACTGGGTGAAAACAGGACTTCCGCTACTTTATCTGCAAGCTGGTGTTCATCCAATTTGAAACGCGCCCATTCATAATCGGCGCGATCACAGATAACAAATTTGATTTG